>JAUSKS010000077.1 GCA_030646595.1 Gallionellaceae bacterium
AGCGTAGGAGTATCGGTATCGAGACGAGAATACTTGAGCAAATCTTCGATGAGACTATCGAGATTTTTGGATGCAGTAATGATTTGCGTAATGCAAAATTGTGCGCGCTCAGCCATCCCTTCCTTGTGGCGACGTTCCAACTCCTGTGCGTAGCCAGTAATGCCGCGCAGCGGCGCTTTAAGGTCGTGCGAAACGGTGTAGGCAAAGCCCTTGAGCTCTTCGTTCTTGGCGCTGAGTTGGGTGGTACGCTCGATGACTTTTGATTCAAGTTCGTCATGTGACTGTTGCAGCGCCGCCTCAATTCGCCGATGCTCGGTAATATCCTGATTGGTCCCGACGACCCATTCGGCCTGACCTTGCGCGTTGGTACGTACTGTTTCCACCGCGCGGATCAAACGGTATTCCTCTTCCCCCTGCCGCCGAATGCGGAATTCCCGAATGCTGTGCCCGCATTGGCGCACCGTTTCCTGCAAAATTTGTTCCTGCTGGCTTAACTCCTCTGGGCAGACGGCTGTACTCCACTGGCTGTACTCGACCAAACCATTGGCCGTCTGCGGGATACCATATATCAAAAACATCTGGGCATCCCAATGAATATTATTGTTTATAACATTCCATTCCCAAATACCCACCTCCGTTGCCTCTGTCGCCAGGCGTACGCGCTGCTCGCTGGCACGCAATTCTTCCGCCGCTTGTTGGCGATGCAGGGCTTCCTGGCGCAGGGTTTCGTTGAGCGTCGCCAGTTCAGAGGTACGTTCCCGCACCCGTGTTTCCATCTCGTCATGCGCCTCGCGCAGCGCAGCATCCACACGCTTGCGCTCGGTAATGTCGCGTCCTACGGCAAAAATAAGTCCTTCTTCGGCCAAGGGATAGGCAACCCAGGAAAGCCACTTGTAGGTACCATCTTTGCATACATAACGGTTATCAAAAAAATAAATGATCTTGCCGTCAACCAGCTCGCCAGCGGTATTCGTGGTTGCATCACGGTCATCCGGATGGACAAACTCCAGATAGGGCCGGGCCAATAACTCAGCGGCTTTCCAGCCCAGTGTCTGCTCCCAGGCCGGATTCACCTGAATGAAATAACCATTGAAATTCGCGATGCCATATATGTCGAGGGAATAATTAAACATGCGGTCGCGTTCCCTTTCCGCCTGCTTGCGTCGCGAGATGTCCGCGGCCATGCCGAGAAATCCGGTAATTTCACCATTTGCATTGCGCAATGCAGTTACCGACAGCAATACTGGAAGGCGTATGCCATCTTTGCGGATATATGTCCACTCATATTCGGCAGGCAGGTTATAGCGCGCCTTGGCAACAAATACTTCAAAGCCGGGTTCGACCATCACGCCAAATTCGGCCGATAACTCTTGTGCGCGTGCTACTACTTCAGACGGATCATGCAGTATGGCTGGCGACTGTAAACCCACCACCTCCGCTGCTGTATAGCCCAGCATGCGCTCGGCAGCCTGATTAAAAGTTGTGATGATGCCATCTGGCGTCGTACTGATAATGGCATACGCAGCATTGTCCAGAATCGCGCGTTGCAATGCCATTGCCTTGCCCAATTTTTCTTCGGCAAGTTTTTTTTCGGTAACGTCACGCCCCACGGCAAAGATCAACTTTTCCTCGATCAGGGGATATGCCACCCAGGATATCCATTTATAGCTGCCATCCTTGCCACGGTAGCGGTTATCAAACAGAAATAATTCCTTGCCATCGCGCAACGTGCCGGCCACATGGGTGGTTGCCTCCCTGTCATCCGGATGAACAAATTCCAGATAGGGAGTCGCCTGCATTTCAGCAGCAGTCCACCCTAGAAGATGTGTCCAGGCAGGATTAACCTGGGTGAAATAGCCATCGAAATTGGCTACGCAATAAATATCGAGGGCATAATTAAACAAACGGTCACGTTCATGTTCGGCTTGCCTGCGCTGGGCAATGTTTTGCCGGATGTGCAGGGTGCTCCAGCCGAGAATGATAATTGCCAGCCCGCCCAGGCCGAGAATGACTAGCAAGGTATATTGGGCGCTGGCTTTTATTTGCCGGGTGCGTTCGGCCAACAACTGTTGTTCCTCGGTGTTCATATCCTTTAACACCACTCGTATCTGGTCTGTCATGCGTTGGCCATATCCTTGCACGACAAATTTTTTTGCTGCTTCAAATCCCTGATTTTGGCGTATTGCGACCAATTGCTCGGCGTACTCGATGCGCTGTTTTACCAAAGATTCCAAATGGGGAACATATCGCTGCAGGCTGGGGTTGTCTGCTGTCATGTCGTGCAAGCGAGCAACCTCCGTTATTACCGTATCCCGCGCGGCAGAATAGGCATTAAGCAGTTTTGTGTCTTGCGTAATGACATAACCACGCAGCCTGTTTTGCAAATCAATTGCGGCATATAACACCTGCTTGGTCTGGCTAATGATCTCGTGCGTGCGCGACCGCTGGTCAGCATCTGCCCTGACTTCCAGCAAACTACGCGCAGACAGAATGCTGACTGCAAGCAGCGCCAGGAAGGCCACCACAAAGGTGATATTGGCACTGCGCTCTAGCGACCCCTTTTCAGAAACCAGAGCGTGAGCTTTTTCAGGGCCAGTAAACTGGTCTGAGATCAAGGTGGTGTTCATTTTGGATAAGGTAGCGGGAAGCGGAGTAGTGGGTCGAGCGCAGCTCCAGCGAAACTGGAACGTCCACGTAGCAGCGTTTGGTCTATACGTAACGGCATGCTGCACCCCTTTAACTTCTTGTTGAGTTAATGAAGAACATCAAGAGCAATCTCAAAGCCTGGGCAAGGATACTCTCAAATCATGCTATTAAGAATTCCTTTTTATGCAGCAGGAAAGCTTTACTATTCCCATTCTATTGTGGCTGGTGGTTTACCGGATATATCGTACACCACGCGGTTAATGCCGCGCACTTCGTTGATGATGCGATTGGAAACTTTGGCCAGCAGTGCATGCGGCAATTCGGCCCAGTGTGCGGTCATGAAATCCTGCGTTTGCACGGCGCGTAATGCCACCACCCACTCATAGGTGCGACCATCGCCCATTACGCCCACTGATTTAACCGGCAGGAATACGACGAAGGCCTGCGAAGTTTTTTCGTACCACGAATTACCCGCTTCATCTTTAGTTGCGCGCAATTCTTCGATGAATATCGCATCGGCACGACGCAGCAGATCAGCATATTCTTTCTTCACTTCGCCCAATATGCGCACGCCCAAACCAGGGCCGGGGAAAGGATGGCGATACACCATATTGCGTGGCAAGCCCAGCGCCACGCCCAGTTCGCGCACTTCGTCCTTGAACAATTCACGCAGCGGCTCCAGCAATTTCAGATGCAAACTTTCCGGCAAGCCGCCGACGTTGTGGTGCGATTTAATGGTGTGCGCCTTTTTTGTTTTCGCGCCAGCGGATTCGATCACGTCGGGATAGATCGTTCCTTGTGCCAGCCATTTTGCTTGCGGCAATTTCTTGGCTTCGCGCTGAAATACTTCAACAAATTCGCGTCCGATTATTTTGCGCTTCTGCTCAGGGTCGGAGATACCAGTCAGGTGATGTAAAAATTCGGCACTGGCATCTACGTGTATCACTTTCATGTGCAGATGGCTGGCAAAGGTTGCCATCACTTGCTCGGCTTCGTGCAAACGCAGCAGCCCGTTATCCACGAACACGCAGGTCAGCTGGTCGCCGATAGCGCGATGTATCAACGCCGCCGCCACCGAAGAATCCACGCCGCCAGACAAACCGAGGATCACTTCGTCCTTGCCCACCTGAGCGCGTATTTTTTCCACCGCCTCGCCTACATAGTCCGGCATGTTCCAGTCCTGTGCACAGCCGCAAATGTCATGCACAAATCGGCTCAACATGGCCTTGCCCTGATGGGTGTGCGTCACTTCGGGATGAAATTGCAGCGCGTAAAAATGTCGCGCTTCGTCTGCCATACCGGCAATAGGCGTCGTAGGATTGCTGGCAATGACCTTGAAACCGGGCGGCAGTTTGGTCACTTTGTCACCGTGACTCATCCACACATCAATCAAACCGTGGCCTTGCGCATTGCTCCTGTCCTGAATGTCGCGCAGCAATGCCGAGTGTCCCTGCGCACGTATCTCGGCATAGCCGAATTCGCGCACCAAGCCATTTTCAACCGCCCCGCCCAATTGCGCTGCCATCGTCTGCATGCCGTAGCAAATGCCCAGCACGGGTACGCCCAGATCAAACACGGCCTGCGGCGCGCGCGGGGTATCGCCTTCGGTTACAGAATTGGGCCCGCCGGAGAGAATAATTCCGGTTGGCTGAAAATCACGGATGAATTGATCGCTCACATCATAAGGATGCAATTCACAATAGACATGTGCTTCACGTACACGACGCGCGATCAGTTGGCTGTATTGCGAACCGAAGTCGAGGATGAGGATTTTTTTGTGGATTGTCATTTTTCGCTAGAGATATGGCCCCAAAAATCGGATACCATTAAAGTGAATAAGATGGGTCGGGTCACTTGCACACCAGACCTCGGTTTCCCAAGCCACTAGTGCAAGAAATTTCCGAAAAATTTCGCCACGATCCGGGAATGCGGTGACATAGACGAGGCCCGCATTGGAGTCCTTGAAGACTTTGGCAAGCTCTGCGTGGCGGCCACCATCAACAGGGCCGCTACTGGTAACTGCTTCAATCAAAATCAGCCAGTTTTTTTCCCGGTAGTAGATTATGACATCGGGCATTTTTCCGTGCAGCTTAACTTTTACACCCAGCGTGGATAGCAGTATTTCATCAAAGTATCCCCACTTTTTCCCGGTATCGCCCACGTACACAAGCTCTCCACCCGGCGCGAAAAATGATCCAAAATTTTCGATGATGGCGCGAATGAGATCAGAATGGCCACCCGCGCTCAGGGTGATTTTTTTTTCTGTCTTTGTTTTTACCGGGATACGATGAAGGTCTCTTGCATGCGCATAGTGCGCTACCAGGGTTCCACGGGCTGCAAGGTAAGTTTCGAGGGAACGGTCCCAGGTCCTGGAACCAAATTGCCGTAAAAGTGCCAAGGCATGTTCTTCTACCTGATAACAGTTGCCTGAGCTATTGGTGACTCTGTCTGGTTTGTCGGGGTTATGCAACAGCAACCCTGCTGCTACGAGCTGTTTTACACTGTACTTGCGCACACTCTCGCGCGTGTTCTCGGCATAATTTCTATCCAATTGCTCACGCGCAAAATCAAGGATAGCGCGGATGCCCAGCATGGGATTCTGTGCCTCATGCCAGCGTCTCTTGGGCGGAAGATTTAATAGCGCCAGCAAGCAAATCGCGGTGCGGTCATTAAGCTGCTCATTCGGCATGCCCAAGGCTTGAAGCACAGTTAATGCTTCAGCTATGCGCCGCACTTTTGTTGTCATGCTTCTTGCATCTCTGTAACCAAACGGTCAATTTCCGGCTGTTCCTGTGGCATATCCTTCGTTGCATTACCTAAAGCAATGAGCATGGCGCGGCTCGGATATTTCATCAGCCTGAGATCGGTTGCATTAACCTGAGTGTGGCCGTTAAAGCGGCGGAAGCATTCATCTACAGCAGTGGTATTGAGGAAGATGGCCAGGCCGCGCGCAAGCGCTTCCGGTAAGCCGCGTTTATTTTCGTGAAATACATTTAAATGATTTTCAAAACCGAGCATTTCGGCATCATTAAAAGATTTCGGCTGTACCACGCTTGCCATGATGCGCCGTTTTTCCTCTTTGGACGAAAAGCGACGAACCACACAATAGCTCCCCGTAGGGAATAGCCACTTTTCTGTTTCGCCATTACGCTGAATTGCGTTGGGCTTTTTTATATCTATTTTTGGCCATTCCATAGTCTGGCCATTGAAGTGGATCGGGTAAAGCAAGGGCACTGTGCCCTTTTCCGGAAAATTTCTCAGGTGACTCTTCAAACGAAAATCTACCACCGGGCCAGTGGATACCTGAATGCCGAGCTCCTCAAGTGTATGGTGTACCCCTGTGTTCAGCCCGATTTCATCAATCGCCGATAAGGTGGGGATGTGAATGAAGCGCTCCGGGTCGTCGGCAAAAACGATGCGTCCGAATGGGTGGATATGCTCCACAAGATCAAGGAAACTGTCATCAGTTGAAGTCGTTATTTTTATTTCATTTTGCTGGCCGTCGCGCTCCAGCACGATGATAATATTTTCCTGCAGGACACTATCGTCCTTGAAAGCTTTATCGCGTGATTTAAACAGGTGTATTTGCCTGATTGCAGCTCGCTGCAAAATAAAACTGCGGAAAGGATGGTAATACGGCCCATTGCAAAAACTTCTGGGGATGATCGCTACAACCTGTCCACCAGGTGCCATCATGGCCAATGCTAAAGCCACAAAAGCGGAATATAGATTGACCGTTTCTATCCCTACCTGTCGCAACAAAGCACGGTGGCGAGAATTACTGTTTATCTTCTTATAGGGGGGATTAAGAATGGCATGAGAATAGCCTTTGTTGTTGCCGAACTGAATGCGATTAACGGCTTCCTCAATAAAGTCGCCACCAATCATTTCATAGCCCAGGGGTATTTGTTCTGCGTAACTGGCAAATGTATGCGCTAAATCTGCATGCAGCAGATGATCCAGTTCAAAGGCAGTAATTTCAACCTTGCTAAAAGCTAAATCTCCGGTCATGCACCGCTCAATAAAAGCACTGGAGAGCGAACCTATCCCGGCACCCGCATCAAGTAAACGGCAATTTTTATGGCCAGTCGCATGAAACAAACCCGCCATATAGCGGGCTGTTCGTGCGGGCGTAAAAAACTGCCCAAGTTGCGCCTTCTTTTGCGCCGTGGTGTTTTTTGCAATATGTAATCTGGTTTTTTCGATTGCGATCAGCAATGAAACGCCTCCTTAAAAGCAGGATTCAGGATGCGGGATATGGGATGCAAAATCAAAGGCCGGTTTTTTCCTGCATCCCGCATCCTGAATCCTAGTCCACATGATAATTCGGCGCTTCCTTGGTGATCTGCACATCATGCACATGGGACTCGCGTATACCCGCAGCGGTGATTTGCACAAACTCGGCCTTGCTGTGCATGGTGAGGATATCGGGGCTGCCCAGATAACCCATGCTGGCGCGCAAGCCGCCCATCAGTTGATGGATCACAGCCAGTACGCTGCCCTTGTAAGGTACGCGTCCTTCTACACCTTCCGGGACTAATTTTTCGTGGTTGTCTTCGTCGTCCTGAAAATAGCGGTCGCTGGAACCTTGTTGCATTGCGCCCAGGCTGCCCATGCCGCGATAGGATTTGTAGGAGCGCCCCTGAAATAATTCTACTTCGCCGGGTGCTTCTTCGGTACCCGCAAACAAGCCTCCCAGCATCACCACATGCGCGCCCGCAGCAATGGCCTTGGAGATGTCGCCGGAATAGCGCACCCCGCCATCAGCAATCAGCGGCACACCGGAGCCGCGCAGTGCTTCAGCTACATTTTGAATGGCGGTAATCTGCGGCACACCGACACCAGCCACCATGCGCGTGGTGCAAATCGAGCCGGGCCCGATGCCGACCTTGACCCCATCCGCGCCATGTTCCAGCAGGGCCTTGGCCGCAGCGCCAGTGGCGATGTTGCCGCCTATCACGTCTACTCTGGGGAAATTTTTCTTGACCCAGCGCACACGGTCCAGCACACCTTGAGAATGACCATGTGCGGTATCCACTACCAGCACATCCACGCCGGCATCTATCAACAATGCAGCGCGCTCGTCCGTGCCTTCGCCCACACCGATGGCAGCGCCGACACGCAAGCGCCCCAGTTCATCCTTGCAGGCTTGCGGATGTTCGCTGGATTTTAAAATATCTTTTACAGTAATCAGGCCGCACAATTCGAATGTATCATTCACTACCAGCACACGCTCGATACGGTATTTGTGCATCAAGGTGCGCGCTTCTTCACGGCTGGCATTTTCCTTGACCGTGATCAAGCGCTCACGCTTGGTCATGATGTTTTGTATGGGTTGATCGAGATTGCTTTCAAAGCGCAAATCACGATTGGTGACGATGCCAACTACTTTTCTCCCCTGCACCACCGGCAAACCGGAAATTTTATGCTGACGAGTAAGATTCAATACATCGCGTACCGTCATTTCGGCGGTAACTGTGATTGGGTCTTTCACCACCCCGCTCTCGAAACGCTTGACCTTGGACACTTCCAGCGCCTGTGCCTTGGCAGACATATTTTTATGCACAATACCAATCCCACCTTCCTGGGCCAGAACGATGGCCAGGCGCGCCTCGGTAACCGTATCCATGGCGGCAGATAACAGGGGAATATTCAGGGTGATATTGCGCGTAAGCTGCGTACGTAAACTGACATCACGCGGCAACACACTGGAGTGTGCCGGCACCAGCAGGACATCGTCAAAGGTTAGCGCTTTTTGGGTAATACGCATGGACTCACCTTCTCCATATAAAAACTGTAGGGGCGTGATTTACCTCGAAGAGGTTCTTGTACCCTTGCGGGTATCACGCCTTGATCTGTTCGTGTATTAAAGAAGGGCGCGATAAATCACGCCCCTACGTGCGGCTTATGTGCGGTCACTGCTCTTGCGCCCCATCACATAGATCAGGCATTCAAAAAACACTTCACACCAGGCTTGATCATTGCCTTTCAACGACTCCAGCAACTTTTTGACTTCCAGGGGCGGCCAGTTTGGATTAAAGGAAACCAGTTGTTCTACGGCGTATACCTTCAATAACGGCTGCAACTGGTCACCCAATTTATTTATTTCCTTGAGCATCAGCGCCAAGTCTTTGTCCGAATCAAGCTCGGCGGTTAGATCGCCATACATTTTGGGATTATGCTTGGCATATTCCACAAAATGACTAAGCAGGAAAAAAAACTGGCTTTTGCTATTTTCGGTGACCGGGTCGCCCAGCAAAAATGGCATAGGCATCAATTCCAGCCAATAATATTGCAGCTTGGGATTGCGGTGCTTGGTTACACCGATATAGCCGTTCCGGGCTTTGGCACGCTGCAGACAATCGTCCAATATCAGCTTGTCAGAAGAACGAGTGGCTATGTTGGGGTTGCCCAGTACGTCCGGCTTGACCAGAAAAAACTTGGGGAAATCGTCAAACAGCTTGCCGGAATGCTGGTGCATCCGGTAATAGGCGGTAAACAGCCTCAGCACATGACTCTGGTTTTGGTCAGTGCGGTAATATTCTGGATTGACGCCCGCCTCGGCTGGGGTGTGCGACATGTTATTGGCCCTAACTTGAGCTTGGTTTTCTACTTCCGTCATTATGCCCTATCCCCAAGGATTATTGCACTCTGATTTCGCAATTTGTCAGTGCTTAAAATTTGCCAAGTTTGCATCATGCCAGCCGCTAAGGTACATTAAAACCTGGGAACGGCCAGTTTTTACAACTGTCGTGAAAGGAATGAAGATGAAATATGAGTTACCAATTCACCTGCTACTGCTTGGCCTGGTCAGCTTCAGCGCCTACAGTGCGGTCAACAAATGGGTGGATGATAAGGGTCAGGTACACTATTCCGATCAGCCGCCTCCTGCCGATACCCGCGCCACTACGCTAATCAATATATCCACCGCCTCTGACGTCCCGGCCAGCGGTGTCTCCGCCAGTGGTGTTTCTGCGCCCAAATCCGTAGCTGAACGCGAGGCAGAATATAAAAAAGCCCAGAAAGCCAAAGCCGACGCCGAACGTCAGACTGCCAAACAAAAAGATGCAGACACCGCCAAACAGAAATATTGCGAGGACTTGCGGAACAATCTGAAATTGATAGAAGACAGTGGCCGCATCGCCGCTTATGATGCCAAGGGAGAGCGTTATTATCTGGATGATGCTGCACGCCAGCAACGCATAGAAACAGTTCGTCAGTCTTTGCAAACCAATTGCAACTAAGCCATCACCGCGCCTTGCACAGGCAGTTCATTGTCCTCGTGCAGTTTTAACGCCTCCTCGATATCCACTGCCACTACGTGCGATACCCCGCGCTCCTGCATGGTCACACCCACCAGTTGCTGTGCCAGTTCCATGGTGATCTTGTTGTGGCTGATGAAAATGAATTGGGTGTGCTGCGCCATTTTTTTGATGAGCTTGCACAGGCGCTCGGTATTGGTGTCATCCAGCGGCGCATCCACCTCGTCCAATAAACAGAAAGGTGCAGGATTGAGCTGGAACAGGGAGAACACCAGCGCAATCGCCGTCAATGCTTTTTCGCCGCCGGAGAGCAGATGTATGGAAGCGTTCTTTTTGCCGGGTGGGTGGGCCATGACCTGTACGCCGCTATCCAGTATCTCTTCGCCAGTCAATACCAGACGCGCCTCGCCACCGCCGAACAACACCGGGAATAGTTCCGCCAAATGACGGTTCACTTCGTTATAAGTGGCCATCAATAACTCACGCGACTCTTTGTCTATGCGGCGTATCGCCTCTTCCAGTGTCGCCATCGCCTCGTTCAAATCCTTGGCCTGCGCATCCAGATAGGCTTTGCGTTCTTGTGCCGCCTGGAGTTCTTCCAGTGCTGCCAGGTTCACTGCGCCCAAGGCGGCAATGGCATCCTGCAAACGAGTTAATTCACTTTGCAAAACATGCGGCCTAGCGTTACCCGTTTCCAGCAAGGGCAATAACGCTTCTTCGTTTATCCCTTGCAACTGCGCCGCCCATTGCTCAAATTGCAGGCGCGCTTCCTGCTCCTTGAGCGATAGCTCGGTGGCTTTTTCGCGCAGCGGGTGCAGTTTTTGCTCACAGGATAGGCGCTCCTGCTCCAACTGATTCAGGCTATTGGTCGCATGCTCCAGCGCATTGCGCGCCTCGGCCAGCACTTGTTCACGCGCTTGCCGCTGTTGCAGCATGTCCTGCAATTGCTGTTTGCTTGCCCCATCATCCAGCTTGGTCAATTCGTCGCGGCTTTGTGTCAGCGTTTGTTGCAACTGCGCCAAGGTCGAGTCAATCTGCTTGAGATTGTGTTCCAGATCAGCAATTTTTTCCGTACAAGTCTTGGCAAAAAAGCGCGCCTCTTGCAATTCATGCTGGGCTTTTTGCACGCGCTCACGCTGGGCGCGCAGGGTGGCTTCCTGCGTGGCAGCTTGCGTCTTGACCTGCTCCGCTTCAGCCTGCTGCGTAGCCATGTTCTCGCGCAGAATATCCATGCGCTCGGTAATTTCCTGCTGCTGCCGCTGTTCCGTGGCAGACTGGTCAGCCAGCTCCTGCATCTCGCTGGCGATTTGCGTCGCCCGCTCATGGCTGCGCTCCATCGCCTGAGTTAATTTCAATATCTGCACTTGCAAGCTGTGCTGACGTTGCTGCGATTCGTTGCTGGCCGTGCGTAGCGGTGCAATACGGCTATCAATGGCGCGATAATTTTCTTCGGCTTGCGCCACCTCGCGCTTGCCTTGTTCCAACAAGGCAGACTGCTGCTGCACTTGCTGTTGCAACTGTTCAATTTCGCGCTGCCGCGCCAATATGCCATGCACCTGGCTATCGGGCGCGTGGAACAATACGCTGTGCGCCCCGACCAGATGCCCTTGTGGCGTCACCAGCCAAGCGCCTGCGGGCAGGCGTTCGCGCAAGCTCAATGCTTGGGCCAGCGTTTCCGTAGCATATATTCCAGACAGCCAATCTGCGACTACGGGTGCGGCTTGCTGATCCTGACAATGCACAAATTCTGACAATAGCGTTAGATGCGTAGGGCGGATGTCCCCGCCAAGGGGAGGCCAGTGGGTACCCGGCGGCGGTGCCGCCACCCTTTCGCACAGCGTAGCGTTATCCGCCGCATGGCTCGCCAAAACGTCGGAAGGCGCTGCGCTTTTCCGACCTACATCTGCCGCGCTCTGTATGCCGCCTGCGGCAAATACCGCCAGCTTGGCTGGCGGTGCATCACTCCAGCCGCTGGCATCTTCCAGTTGTGGCAGGGCCAGCGCATGCAGACGTTCACGCAGCACGGCTTCCAGCGCATCCTCCCAACCGGAATCAATGCTGATGGATTGCCACAAGCGGGGCGATTGATCCAGTTGGCGCTGGGCCAGCCACTGCTTCAAATTCTTGTCGTTATCAACCTGCTTTTGTAATTGCGTCAGCGCGGCCAGCCTGGCTTCGACCTGCGCCAACTTGCGTTCCAGTTCCTGCGTGGCTATACGCTGGCTGTGTCGCGCCGCATCGGCAGCGGGTAGTTGTTCCTGTAATTGGGTCAGTTGTTGCTGTTGCGTCTCGCGCTCCGCCTCCAGCGCCAGCAATTGCTGCTGCGCTTGCGCCAGCACCCCGGCATCGGTGTGCGGTAAATTATCCTGCTCCAGTAATAAACGGGAACGTCGCGCATCCACTTGCTGCATATTGCGCTGGCTATGTTCGCGTTGCGTCTCGGCCAATTGCAGCTTTTGTTGCAGCATCAATTGCTCGCGCTGCACTGCGTTATAACACTCCTGCGCCACACGCGCCGCTTCTTCTGCCTGGGGCAGATGTTGCGCCTCAGTCGTGGCGTGGCTATCGCATAGCTCCAGCCGCACACCAGCCTCCTGTTGCTGTTGCTGCCAATGCGCCAGCAAGGATTGCACACCTTGCAATTGGCTGCGCTGCTGCTCCATTTGCAACTCGCCATTGGCCAGTTGCTGGGTCAAGCGGGTGCGTTGATCGTTGATGTGAGTAATGTGCTGTTCCAGCCGCGCGATTTCGGCGTTGGTGGCGTATAGCTCGCCCTGCTTGGCATGCAGCGTATCAGCCAATTGATAATGGCCGCTACGCGCGCCTTCCAGCTGGTTTTCCACTTCACGCAAGCGCGCAGTTTCCGCTTCCAGCTCGGTTTTTATTTTCTCGATTTGCTGGGTGTAACGCGCGCGGCGCACTTCGGCCTCACGCTTGTTGACCAGCCATAGCAAATGTTGGGTAGTATCGCGCTGACCTTCCAGTGCGCGATATTGTTTCGCCACCTCGGCCTGCTCAGTAAGATGAGTAAGCTGCTTGCCCAGCTCCAGCAGAATGTCATCCACGCGCAATAAATTCTCGCGCGTATCGGCAATACGCAATTCAGTTTCGCGGCGGCGGTCGCGGTATTTGGACACGCCTGCTGCTTCTTCCAGAAACACGCGCAACTCTTCCGGCTTGGCTTCGATAATGCGCGAGATCATGCCCTGCTCGATAATGGCATAGGCGCGCGCGCCCAGGCCGGTGCCAAGAAAAATATCGGTTATATCCTTGCGCCGCACATGCTGGTTGTTGATGTGATAACTGGAATCGCCGTCACGCTGCAAAATACGCTTGATGGATATTTCGGCGTAGCTCGACCATTGCCCTGCGGCCTTGCCCAGGCTGTTATCGAAAATCAATTCGACGCTGGCGCGCGACACTGGCTTGCGTTTGCTGGAGCCATTGAAAATAACGTCCTGCATCGAGTCCCCGCGTAGTGCTGAAGCGCGTGATTCGCCCATCACCCAGCGCAAAGCATCAATCACATTCGATTTGCCGCAGCCATTGGGGCCGACTATGCCGACGATTTGCCCGGGCAGGGCAATGTGCGTAGGGTCAACGAAAGATTTAAAGCCAGCGAGCTTGATATGGGAAAGACGCAATTTCGATCAGCCAGACGTTATAATGCAGCGCATTCTAACCGACACCTTAGGCATTTCAAAATGCGTACTCCCCCTGCTCCGACCTTAGCCAAAAAATCCCAGCCTGCCAAAGCCTTGGAAACCTTCCCCAATCCCAATCCCAAGCGGGATTATCAGATCCATATGGAAATTCCGGAATTCACCTGCTTGTGCCCCAAAACTGGCCAACCCGATTTTGCCACGCTGATTCTGGATTACATCGCCGATAAAAAATGTGTGGAACTGAAAAGCCTCAAGCTGTACATCTGGTCATTCCGCAACGAAGGCCATTTTCACGAAGACGTCACCAATCGCATCCTCGATGATCTGGTCGCGGCCACCCAGCCGCGCTTTATGCGGCTCACCGCAAAATTTTATGTGCGTGGCGGGATATTTACCAATATCGTGGCGGAACACCGCAAGCGCGGTTGGAAGGCGCAGCCGGTAGTAGATTTAGCGATGTTTGAGACGCAGTCGAATACGCGCGAGTAATTCTCCAGAATCTGATTTACCTCTGTGATAGTTGTGCTAAGATATGTACAACATTATAACGGAGTAAACCATACACTATGGATGCCTTCACCTATAGCTATACGCGCCAAAATTTTGCTGACGTAATGCGCCAGGTCAATGAAGACCACGTACCTGTGGTCGTTACCAGCCAGCGCGGAAAACCTGTTGTCATCATGTCTCTGGACGATTTTCACGCGCTGGAGGAAACGGCTTATCTGCTACGTAACCCAAAAGGCGCGAAACGTCTGATGGAGGCGGTTGAGCAACTGCGCAACGGCAATGGCGAGATCAAGAAGCT
>JAUSKS010000109.1 GCA_030646595.1 Gallionellaceae bacterium
AGTCTTCCACGCCGGCACTGGCGGCGTGTACTCAGGCCGCGGCGCATAGACTGAGTGTTCGACCAGCTGCATTTTGTGTATGTAGCGCGGACAGTTTGGGAAGATTTTTGATGCCGTGATGCGGATAATGAACACCGACCCTGGACACTCAGCGCGTAATGGATCATCCGCGCGAATCTCAGCTGTGCCGTTCACCCGGATTCGTTTCGCTTGCTCGAAATCCAGGAACAGTAACCCGACATGGGGATTGACCAGCACATTTCCCCAAGAGCGGTACATGCCGTTGCCGTCGTAATCAGGAATGGCCAGAGTGCGATCATCAAGGATGCGCACGAACCCAGGCAAACCGCCCTTATAAGAGCAGTCAGGATGGCCATGGGCATCAGCTGTTGCTATGAAAAACATAGAGCAACGCTGAATGAACGCGCAGTCGTCTTCGGTAAATGCAGTACGAACAGTCACTTGTTCCAGGCGATCAGCCAAAGCCCGCGTTTCGCGGGCATCCTGGAGTTGCCGCATTCCGTCGTGATACATTAGATTATTTTCCATCACCTCTCCCAGCTAGTTAATGTGATAAGGCGATAAAGTAAATTTATCGTATCACCATGACTGCATTTTCCGTCACGTTTTACCGTTTGGCAATTCCGGTCTTTACTCGCAAATATGCGGCTGACCCTGTGCGTAATGGCTTTTACCAACTGCACCAGTCTTGGTGTGCCTTGCAAATTGTAAATTGAATTGACAATTTGCAAGGTAAGCGACCCGTGCGTGGGGCCCTCCCGCATTTCCTGGTATAGCGATTCTGAAGGTTAGCGATCCTATAAAGCCATTGCTATTGCCGGGGCACACAATTTGATGTATGATTCTTGATGTTTGATGTAATCCCTCGTAGAGGTACAAGATGAGAACAACCTTATCCATAGATGATGATGTGCTGGCAGCAGCAAAAGGACTGGCATCCTTGCAGCACAAAAGTGTCGGCGAAGTAATCTCGGAGCTTACGCGCCAGGCGTTGCGGCCCAGCGCACAGAAAAGTAAGGCGCGTAATGGTGTGCCATTGTTGCCTGTGCGTGCTGGGGCGGCAGCAGTGACGCCGGAATTAATTAATCAATTACGCGATGAGTTGCCGGGATGACCTTCCTGCTTGACGTGAATGTGTTGATCGCACTCATTGATCCGGCGCACGTTCAGCACAATGCGGCGCATGACTGGTTTGCGGCGCATGGCAAAAAGGCATGGGCCACCTGCCCGCTGACTGAGAATGGCGTACTGCGCATTGTGGGCCATGTCCGCTACCCAAATTCGCCGGGCACCCCCGCAGCGGTGGCCGAATTGATGTCAGGCTTATGCGCGCTGCCGGGACATCAGTTCTGGCCGGACGACATCAGCCTGCTGGATACCAAAAAACTCAACCCGGCGCGTATGCTGAGTTCTGCCCAAGTGGCTGATAGTTACCTGCTGGCACTGGCCTGCGCCCACGGCGGCAAATTGGCCACCTTTGACCGCCGCCTGGTTGTTGATGCAGTAAAGGGCGGGGCTAAGGGATTGCATCTGATTGGTTAGTTAATTTCATTTTGTATCGTGCGCTGTGCGTACTTTATTGCAAAGCGCGTCGTGTGTGCAGTATTTGTAGGTTGGGTGGAGCATAGCGATGCCAACACTTCAATACGATGGGTATCGCGTTGCACAACCCATCCTACCGGGCTGTGTCAGGCATGATCAATCTCCTCCCTTGATCGAATCGTAATTCAGTTCATCCAGCGCGAGAAGCGTCAGGTGCGTCTTGTCGCAGCTCTATGGCTGTCGACCCAGTACCCCCACAGAACGAGCAGCCATTGCAACTGACCTATCCATGCGATTGCCTCGATATTCGGGGGCGGGGTGCCAAACAAGTTTGCTGTATAGATAAACAGCAGGAAAGCGACCAAAGCCCAGAATCCCCACCGCCCGCGAGCATCTGTCGCTCTTGTCGAGTGCACATACAGCCAGACGCCGAGCGCGAAGAGCGGAAGCTCAATGGCCAATGTAAGCAGCAACGATGACCAGGCATTCAGCCCTATCAGGGTAGTGCTGCCGGGAAACAATGGCAGGTCTGGTTGGTGGACAATGGCATCGAGCAGCCAGTGACTGATGACCAGCACGCCGAGTACGAATGCCCCGAAGAGACTGCGCCGCAGCAGCAGATAAATGCCGCCCACCAATGTTGCCCAGCCCACAACAGCCAGCAGACTGTGCGAAATGGGATAGTGCTCAAAGATCAAAGGAGTTACAGCGGTCGCGCCAGGAGCAATAGTGACGCGCTCGACGCCGAACAGCAATAGCGTTGGCCATAGAAAATCAATAAACTGCGCGGCAAGAAACAACGTGCCCAGGGAGATACCAGGGGCAACTGATTTGGCACCGAGTCCGATACCGAAATGACCAATGAACATGTTATATCCCGTCGTAAATTTGGAGTGCAAAACAAAAAAGCTAATTCGAATTGACCTTGTTGGCTTATTACAACGGCTGCATTTTCCATCCTGCATTGCTGTTTGGCAATCGAGCCATTGCCCGTACAATACGCTTCTTGCCATGAACATCAAAACCTACCCCAACAGCCCCTGCCTCCTGCAAACCTATGTGGTTGCTTTGTGCACGTTGAGCTTTCTTTTTCTGTCGCGCATTATTGGCCAGATGATTCAATATTTCTACCCGGTAGAATGGTTACCTTCTCTTGAATCCTGGCAGGGGAGTTCGCTACCGTATGTTTTTTTGCTCGCTAGTCAGTTGATTATTTTGGTAGTCATGTTGCGCGTAACATACCAGCATGCATCGGGTTGCGTTCGAAGAAATCCGAACAAGGGAAGATTTCTGATGGCTTTTGGGGCGCTGTACTTTGTCAGCATGTCTGGTCGGCTGGTCATAGGTCTGGCAAATCTCTCCAGCCATCCCTGGTTTAACAAGGCCATCCCCACATTTTTTCATTTGGTGTTGGCGACTTTTGTGTTATTGATTGCAGGATTCCACATGAACTGGGTGGGCAAGAGCAACAAGAATGATTTGGACGAGGCTATGCAATGACAAACAAAGTGATGAGTTATTTAATCTATCCGACCGTTGTTGCATTGACTGTCGGGCTGTATGCATATTCAAGCAGTAATGGTGGCAACCTCGCTCTCAGCGCCTTTGGAACTGTTATTCTCGGCGCATTGCTGATTGCGTTTTTTGAACAGCTTTCGCCCTATCAACATAAATGGCGGCCAAGGTCTCAGGATGTAAAAGATGATTTGCTCTATACGGCTCTTATGCAGATTGGGGTACCCCGGCTATTGGGTTTTCTCCTGGTGTTGTTGCTTGCAGGGCAGATCGGGCCGGATGCACCTTTTGCCGGTATTTGGCCACGCGAGTGGCCCATTTCCGCACAAGTGTTACTGCTAATAATAAGTGCCGATTTCATGCGCTACTGGCTGCATCGCTGGTCGCACGAGACACCGCTCTTGTGGCGCCTGCATGCCGTGCACCATTCGACGGATCGGCTTTATTGGCTCAATACCAGCCGTTTTCACCCCATTGAGAAAACGCTGCAATTCATGTTGGATTCATTGCCCTTTATTCTGATGGGTGTTGATCCGCGCGTGATCGGCTTCTGGTTTGTGCTGTACTCGGTTAATGGCTTCTTTCAGCATTCAAACATCCGCTTATTCTTTGGCCCGTTAAGCGGAATATTCAGCACAGCGGAACTGCATCGCTGGCACCACTCGCAAATTCCTGCCGAATCAAATTCCAACTACGCCAATGTGTTCATACTGTGGGATCGTCTCTTTGGAACTTACAACCGCCCGGCCAGAGAAGTCGGTACGCTTGGGCTGCTGAATCCAGATTACCCGATGGGCATCGTTCAGCAAATGAAGGCTCCGTTTGTGGCTGAGCTATACAGGCAGAATGAATCTTTGCAGCAGCAAGAAAATGATTGAGAATCTGCTGGTGCATTGTCGGATGTTTGCGATACGCCATACCCATTGGCGCTATCTGATTAAATCTGCGAACAGCCCACTCGTTACCCAGGAAAAAATACTTGAGGCCATATTGCGCGACAATCGCAACACTCGATATGGAAATGCCTATCGCTTCGATGAAATTTCTTCCTATCAGCAGTTTGCACAAAAAGTACCGGTTGTTGCGTATGAAACATTACGGCCCCACATCGAGATGCAGATGCGCAGCGGTATCAGGGCGCTCACCACTGCCCAGCCGACTCTGTATGCAACTACCAGTGGCACAACCGGGGAACCGAAATATGTGCCTATCATTCAAGCCGAACTTCAGCGCCAAAAACGGCATACCGCGTTATTGACCTATTGCCAGTATCAATTTGATTCCCTCGCGTTTAGTGGCAAGGTTTGGGTGATGGCCGCCTCCGCGGTGGAAGGCCGCTTCGACAATGGCATTTCATGGGGCTCGGCTTCCGGATTTCTGTATGCCAGCATGTCGCCAGCCATCGCCAAGAAATATTTGATACCGCCGGAAGTTTTTGCGGTAGCGGATAATGGATTGAAATATGATTTGATCCTGCGCCTGGCACTGGCCGAGAAAAATATCACCTACTTCAGCGCAGCTAATCCAACCACACTGCTGCGACTATGCGAGCTTGCCAATCTGCAAGGGTGTACGCTGGCTGAAGATATTGAGCATGGCAGATGCAGCAGAGCATCTGAACTGGCTCCAGACGTAATGCGCGCCATACGGAAAAAATTAAGAGCTAATCCAGGTCGAGCCGCTGAATTGCGTAGCATATTTAATTCAGGGCGGGCGGCTACTTTTGGCGACCTATGGCCCTCGCTGCGGCTTGTTTCAACCTGGACCAGTGGCAATTGTGGTGTAGCTGTCAAATCAGCGAGGAAACTTATTCCCACTGCTACACAAATTGTTGAGCTGGGTTATTTATCGAGTGAATTCTGCGGAACGCTCACTGTGGATTGCAATGTGTCGGCAGGGCTACCCACAATCACCGATTATTTTTATGAGTTCATAGAACCGGAAAAATGGGATTCCGGAAACCGCGAATTTCGCCTGGTTCATCAACTGGAATCTGGACAAGATTATTACGTAGTCATCACCACGCCCTCTGGACTCTATCGCTACTTCATCAATGATATTGTTCGAGTAGAGGGCTTTTTTCATAAAACGCCATTGATTCGTTTCGTGCAAAAGGGAAAGGGTGTTACCAATATAACCGGAGAAAAACTGTATGAAAGTCAGATCACCGAAACTCTCGTTCGCGCAGAACGGCGCTTCGGTGTACATCCGGATTTCTATCTGGTGCTGGCTTACGTGGAACGGCAGACCTATCATTTGTATCTGGAGGCAAACGTCATCGCAGAGAACGTGGTAGAAATTGCAACCTATTTCGACACAACCCTCGCTGAGTTGAACACGGAATACCGTGCCAAGCGGGAAAGTGTCCGGCTGAAGCCGCTTGAGATCACATTATTAAAGCAGGGAACAGGAGAGCTGTATCGTGCATATTGCATACAATCTGGCCAGAAGGATGGGCAATTCAAAGTGGTGACCCTGCAATATGCCGATCATTGCCAGTTCCCGTTTCATTTACATGCAAAGGGCGATTAACGCAGTATGAGAATCGAACGCTTGGAAGCGACTCCCCTTGAAATTCCATTCAAGGTATCCTTTAAACATACATCAGCAGATCGCGCTAAAACAGCCAGTGTTTGGGTAGAAGCCCACGCAACTCATGGCGGGATAATAGTCGGCTATGGCGAGGGGTGCCCTAGGGAATATGTAACCGGAGAGAGCCTAAAATCCGCGCTTGATTGGATAGCACGTAATAAATCTTCCATCGTGAATGAAGTAACCGGCCTTGAATCCCTGAAGGAGTGGGTGGCAAAGCAGGAACAAACGATTGATAAAGACCCCGCAGCCTGGTGCGCGGTCGAACTCGCGCTGCTGGATTTATTGGGAAAAAGCCAAGGCCAATCGCTGGAAGCGCTACTGTCATTGCCGTCGCTCCCGTCCGCATTCCAATATTCAGCCGTGCTGGGTGACAGTGACTTGGCTGGATTTTCAAAGCAGGTTTTAAAATATGTAAGTGTTGGGTTCGGGGATTTCAAAATAAAACTGTCAGGTGATCTGGAAAAAGATAGTGCAAAAATTGCTTGCCTGAACAGCGCTGGCGTACCGGTAAAGATTCGTGGAGATGCGAACAACCTCTGGCGCGAACCCTCGGAAGTCATCGCCTATCTTGACCGTTTGGGTCATCCCTTTTGGGCGCTCGAAGAACCGCTCGCCCCGCGCGATTTTGCAGGCATGTCAAAAATCGCTGCTCATACAGGTATCAAAATAATTCTTGATGAGAGTTTTACCCGTGCACAAGACCTGCGTGACATTGAGGACACCCCTGACCTTTGGCTGCTTAATTTGCGCGTATCCAAACTGGGTGGACTGATGCGTTCCCTTGACCTGCTAAAACATGCGCGCTCTTCAGGGATAAAGGTCATCATAGGCGCGCATGTCGGCGAAACCAGTGTGCTATCGCGCGCCGGCCTCACTTTAGCGGCAGTAGCGGACGATAGTAGAGTTGCGATGGAAGGGGCATTTGGCACGCATTTGCTCGAACATGATGTCTGCGACCCTTCACTTATGTTTGGCAAAGGTGGGAGGTTATGTCCTGAAGAATGGTACTTCAAAACAGGC
Source organism: Gallionellaceae bacterium (assembly GCA_030646595.1). Taxonomy (GTDB): domain Bacteria; phylum Pseudomonadota; class Gammaproteobacteria; order Burkholderiales; family Gallionellaceae; genus Nitrotoga. The sequence continues at coordinate 6,694 of JAUSKS010000109.1, forward strand.
ACAGGCTGTGGTTTGAATATAGGCGAAAAATGAAATTCTCATTAATCGGACTTAATAAAACTACTGTAATTATATTGATGTTAATCTCGCTGACAGGATGCCAGTGGGCTGCCAGAAATTATTTCTTGCCGAAAGACAACATCCGGCCAGCAATTTATAAAGTAGACATGCAACGGCATGCTGTCATGAAAACTTCGGATGACATTGAACTCGTAGCCGATATTTATTCTCCCCATGGCATTCAAAAATCTCCAACCATATTGGTCCGAATACCTTATTCCAAAACCCTCTCGAATCAGATTAAGGCGGGAGCGATTGCCCGCTTTTGGGCCAGTCGAGGGTACACGGCAATCATCCAAGGTACTCGTGGGCGGTATGAGTCAGGCGGGGAATATTACCCCTTGGTGTACGAGCGCAAAGACGGCATTGAAACACTGAACTGGATTGCCCGGCAGCCTTGGTATAACGGGAAAATAGGCATGTGGGGTGGGTCTACTTTTGGCTATACCCAATGGGTGTTAGCGGATCAAGTGAACCCTGGTATTGCAGCTTTCAATATTCAAATATGCAGCACGGATTTTTATGGCATGTTCTACCCAGGCGGTGCATTCTCGCTGGAGAGCGCACTTTTTTGGGCAGCGCGGAGTAACGGCAAGATTGACAAAGATCCTTCGTTAACTGACTTGGAAAATGGATATAAAGGATTTCCGTTAATTGAAGCAGATGATCGCGCTGTGGGGGACGTTCCATTTTTTAACGATTGGGCCAGTTACCCTGTTCGGGATAACTATTGGCTAAACATTGACGGCACAGATCGTCCGAAACAATTAAAGTCACCGGTACTTTTAATGGCTGGTTGGTTTGATCCCTTCCTTCCAACGCAACTCAATGACTTTGTGCGAGTGCGCAAAGAAGCTGAACCAGCAGTAGCTCGCAATTCTCAATTAATCATCGGGCCTTGGGCGCATGCAGAATCAGTTGCATTGCCTGGTGAGGCCAATTTAGAAGACTACCGCAAGGCTTCCCTGGCACCCAGTATTGAATGGTTTGATCAACATTTGTTGGCTGAAAATCAGCAACAGTCAAAACATGCCCCAGTCAAAATATTTGTCATGGGAAGCAATGTTTGGAGAGATGAAGAAGAATGGCCACTTTCTCGAGCCATACAGACCCCCTACTATTTGAGTAGCCGTGGCGATGCTAATAGCTTGGCTGGGGCGGGGATGCTAACTCAGGAAATACCGGCAAGCGAACCATATGATACATTCATATATGACCCGCTTAACCCAGCTCCCACAAAGGGGGGAGCCATGCTGGGACTGCGCGCTGGGGTTGCTGTACAGAACGAAGTAGAAAGAAGAAAGGACGTGCTAATTTACACAAGCAACACTCTCAAGGAAGATATAGAAGTAACCGGCAATGTTGAAGTTACCTTATTTGTGGCGACGTCTGTATCGAACACAGATTTTTCTGCCAAGCTGGTGGACGTATACCCGGACGGCAAGGCTTACAATGTTTCAGATGGAATTTTAAGACGAAGTTACATCACGACTGAGGCACCAAGCGAAATAACAATTCACTTATGGCCTACCAGCATGGTTTTTAAAACGGGACATAAACTTCGTTTGGAAATCAGTAGCAGTAACTATCCGCGTTATGATCGTAATCCTAATACTGGCAACAATATTGCCACAGAGGAAAAAATTATCAGCGCAGTACAAAAAGTTTTTCATGGTGCCTCTGCACTGTCAAAATTGACTTTGCCCATTATTCCAAAATTAGAATAACCATGAACATCAAAACCTACCCCAACAGCCCCTACCAATTGCACCAACCGTTTGAACCGGCGGGCGATCAACCTACGGCGATTGCGCAACTGGTGGAGGGCATTAACGACGGGCTGGCATTTCAGACGTTGCTCGGTGTGACAGGCTCCGGCAAGACTTTCACCATGGCCAATGTCATCGCGCAACTGGGGCGTCCGGCCATTGTGATGGCACCGAACAAGACGCTGGCGGCGCAGTTATATTCGGAGCTGCGCGATTTTCTGCCGGAGAATGCGGTCGAGTATTTTGTCTCTTATTACGATTACTATCAGCCAGAGGCCTATGTGCCGTCGCGCGATGTGTATATCGAAAAAGATTCCAGTATTAATGAGCAGATCGAGCAGATGCGGCTGTCGGCCACAAAATCCTTGCTGGAGCGGCAAGATGTGGTGATCGTGGCCACGGTGTCGGCTATCTACGGCATCGGCGACCCGGTGGATTATCACGGCATGATTTTGCATTTGCGCGAACATGAAAAAATCGTGCGGCAGGACGCGATCAAGCGCCTGACCGAGATGCAGTACGAGCGCAATGATGTGGATTTTTCGCGCGGGCATTTCCGGGTGCGCGGCGATGTGATCGATATTTTTCCGGCGGAAAACAGTGAACATGCCTTGCGCCTGACGCTGTTCGATGATGAGGTGGAAAGCCTGATGTTGTTCGACCCGCTCACCGGCCATATCCTCAACCGCGTGCCGCGCTTTACCGTGTATCCATCCAGCCATTACGTCACGCCGCGCAGCACGGTGTTGGAGGCTATCGAAACCATCAAGCTGGAGCTGGTCGAGCGCATCAAGTTCTTTGTCAGCGAAAATAAATTGGTGGAAGCGCAGCGCATCGAGCAACGCACTCGCCACGATCTGGAAATGCTCAATGAAATCGGCTTCTGCAAAGGCATCGAAAATTATTCGCGCCATCTGTCTGGCCGCAATCCGGGCGAACCACCGCCGACACTGATTGATTACCTGCCGCCGGATGCACTGATGTTCATAGACGAAAGCCATGTCACCGTCACCCAGATCGGCGGCATGTACAAGGGTGACCGCGCGCGCAAGGAAAATCTGGTGAACTATGGCTTCCGCATGCCCTCTGCGCTGGATAACCGCCCGCTGCGCTTTGATGAATTCGAGCACGTCATGCGCCAAACAGTGTTTGTCTCCGCTACACCGTCGGTATATGAAGCTGAACATGCCGGGCAGGTGGTCGAGCAACTGGTGCGCCCGACCGGGCTGGTTGATCCGCAGATAGAAGTGCGCCCCGCCACGCATCAGGTGGATGATTTAATGTCCGAGGTTAGCCTGCGCACAGCCAAGGGCGAGCGGGTGCTGGTGACCACGCTCACTAAACGCATGTCAGAGGATCTCACTGACTATTTTTCTGAACACGGCATCAAGGTGCGCTATTTGCATTCGGATATTGAAACCGTCGAGCGGGTAGAAATTATCCGTGACCTGCGTTTGGGAATGTTCGACGTATTGGTCGGCATCAATTTATTGCGTGAGGGTTTGGATATTCCGGAAGTGTCACTGGTGGCGATACTGGATGCCGACAAGGAAGGGTTTTTACGCTCCGAACGCGCGCTGATTCAAACCATAGGCCGCGCTGCGCGCCACATCAACGGCAAGGCCATACTCTATGCCGATAAAATTACCAATTCCATGCGTCGTGCAATAGATGAAACAGAGCGCAGGCGGAATAAACAATTGTTGCATAACGAGCAACACGGCATTACGCCGCTGGGTGTGCAAAAGCGTATCAAGGATATCATCGAGGGCATGTACGAGCCGGATGCTGCGCGCAAGGAACTCAAGGTGGCGCAGGAACAGGCAAAATACCTGGCCATGAGCGAGCGTGACATCGCCAAGGAAATTAAACGCCTGGAGAAGGAAATGCTGCAAGCCGCGAAAAATCTGGAATTTGAGCGCGCTACTGAATTGCGAGATCAATTGAAGAAGCTGCGGGAAAGTGTATTTATCTCACCCTTATAACTCAAATTCAGCAGCAAACCCGCCTGTCTGAGAGAAGTTGACATTATTTGGTAAATCCTTACAATCAGGTAAGGAACAGGAGATATTATGACAACTGCCACATTAACCAGTAAGGGGCAAATCACCATTCCATTGCCAGTACGGCGCAAACTGGGGGTGGATGCGGGTGATCGTGTGGAATTCATTGATTTGGGTGGAGGGCAAATGGGTATCATGGCTGCCACCGTAGAGGTTTCTTCCCTGAAAGGCATCGTCAAGAAGCCCAAGGCTGCTGTTTCTATTGCTGCCATGAATCGTGCCATTGCCAAACGCGGGGCAGGTAAGTGATTGGGCTGGACACCAATGTACTGGTGCGTTATTTAACGCAAGACGACAAGGCACAAGCTGCTGCGGCAACACGGTTAATCGAAAAAACGCTTACTTCTGAAGCGCCCGGATTTATCTCACTCGTGGCGCTGGTGGAAGTGGTGTGGGTGCTGGAAAGTTGTTATCACTGTACACGGCAAGATATTGCTGCAATTATTGAACAACTACTACGTGTCAAACAAATGCATGTGCAGAATGCCGAAGTTGTGTGGCACACCTGGCGTTTATTTGCAGCCGGCAAAGCTGATTTTGCCGACTGCCTGATTGAACGCATTGGACAGGCGCATGAATGCATTCATACAGTGACGTTTGATAAAAACGCTGCCATTGCTGTCGGAATGCAGCTCCTCGTTAAATAGCGGCACAAACAGCGCAAGCGGGAAAATCATGAAACAAAAAAATGAGCAAAGCACAAAGTCTTTTTCCTTGCCTTCATTTGAACGCGCCCATGTATTAGTGGTGGGCGATGTCATGCTGGACCGTTACTGGTTTGGCGAAGTCACGCGCATTTCTCCGGAAGCGCCAGTGCCGGTGCTGAAGGTCGGGCGTGTGGAAGAACGCCCCGGCGGTGCGGCTAACGTGGCGCGCAATGTGGCGGCCTTGGGTGCGCACTGTACTTTATTATCTGTGGTGGGCACAGATGAGGCGGGTGCTTGCTTGGAGAAACTGCTGGAAGGGCAGCGCCAGATCACGGCCTTGCTGCATCGTGATCCTACTATTTCCACTACCATCAAGCTGCGTGCGATTGCGCGCCATCAGCAATTATTGCGCATTGATTTTGAAACCTCACCCAGCCACGAAGTATTGCATGCCAAGCTGGCCGATTTCCGTGCGCAGTTGCCACAAGCTGATGTTGTGGTGCTATCCGATTATGGCAAGGGCGGGCTGGCACATATTGCCGAGATGATACAGTTGGCGCGCGCAGCAGGGAAAATTGTGTTGGTTGATCCCAAGGGCGAGGATTACACGCGCTATTGTGGCGCGACGATACTGACCCCTAATCGCAGTGAATTTCGCCAGGTGGCGGGCGGCTGGAAAGATGAGGCCGAGCTGACAACCAAGGCCGAGCGTATGCGCCGCGATTTGCAGCTGGATGCATTACTGATCACCCGTAGCGAAGAAGGCATGAGTTTATATCGTGCACAGGAAGTGTTGCATGAGCCTACTCATACGCTGGAAGTATTCGATGTGAGCGGAGCAGGCGATACGGTGATTGCCACGCTGGCCACTATGCTAGCCAGCGGAACAGCATTGCCACAGTCCATGCATGTTGCCAATTGTGCAGCGGGAATCGTGGTAGGTAAGCTGGGCACGGCAGTGGTTAGTCGGGAAGAGCTTGTGCGGGATATGGGGAAAAGTGAGGATTGAGGATCGAGGAGCGAGTAAACCCGCTGCCCTGTCTTTTTACCTCAATCCTCAATCCTCGATCCT
>JAUSKS010000117.1 GCA_030646595.1 Gallionellaceae bacterium
CTCTCGCTACCTGACGCTCGTCTGCAGGCAACCCGGCCAGTTCGGCTTCATCTTCAACCAGCCAGGTGTAGGCATTCGTTGCATCCAGGATGTTGTCAGAAAATTGCGCACACAAGGTGGAGAGCTGTTCTTGTATGTCCATAAAGCGGGCTTTTTCTGCTTGCGGTAATTCCGCTCCGCCCAGTCGAAAATCACGTAATGTGTTTTCGATAATTTTTTTGCGGGCTTGATTCAAGTGTGCAAATTCATCGCTATTGCGCAAGGCTTTATATTTCTGGAACAGCGACAGGTTTTGTAACAGCTCGGCGTAATATTGCGTAACCTTGGGCAAATTGGCGTTATATGCCTCGCGCCATGCCGCAGTATTCATGACCGCATTCAGATGCGATACCTGTCCCCAGGCGCGGCTCAGTTGTTCGTTACTATCTTCTAATGGCTGCACAAAATCATTCCAGCCAGGAACTCCGGTCTCCGCCAGTAACCGTGCGCATAACGCGCGGTTGGCAGCCAATAGCTGATCTATCGCCGGTGTAATGTGCTCGGCGCGGATTTCCGCATAACGTGGCAAGCCAGAAAAATCTAATAGCGGGTTCATATAATCACAGACCTATTTATCCAACAATAAACACTAAAAATCAATGCACCACAGAGGCACACAGAGATAATAAAGACATTTCAGAACGCGCAGCACACCAGATGAAGAAATCCTCGACTGCAATTGGGGGGGTCTCTATAGTAAGGTTTGGGTTATAGCTACACCCTGTTACCCAACCCACCGCTCTGCATCAACTTATGCAAAATGCGCTGGGTCATATCATGAATAGGCACAATCTCATCCACTGCACCCAGCATGATCGCTTCACGCGGCATACCGAATACCACACAGCTCGCTTCATCCTGGGCCAGATTGTACGCGCCTGCCTGGTGCATTTCCAGCATACCTGCTGCTCCATCCTTGCCCATGCCAGTCAGCATGACACCGATAAGGTTTTTGCCTGCATGCTGTGCAGCAGAACGAAATAATGTTTCCACCGAAGGCCGATGGCGATTGACCGGCGCACCCTGGCTAAGCTCGGTCATGTAATTTGCCCCGCTACGTTTGAGCAACAAATGGGCGTTACCCGGAGCAATGTAAGCATGGCCAGGCAATATGCGTTCGTTATCCTGCGCTTCTGTAACTTTTATTTTGCATAAATCATCCAGCCGTTTAGCAAAGGATTTGGTGAATGCCTCCGGCATATGTTGGGTCACCAGAATGCCGGGGGCATCTGCTGGCATGCGTATGAGCACTTCTTTGATTGCCTCGGTGCCCCCTATGGAAGCTCCAATCACAATCAACTTCTCGGTTGTGACCAGCCGATTGCCCAGGGCAGGCAATACTACCTGTGTCTGATCATCTACACTTTTTGGCTGGCGCAATCGCGCGCCGAATGCGACACGAATTTTTTCCGCAATCTCGTCAACATAACCTTGCATGCCTTCGACGATACCCAGCCTGGGCTTGGGCAAAAAATCGACGGCACCCAACTCCAGTGCCTTCAATGCAACATCTGAACCATGCTCTGTCAGGCTGGAAATCATTAACACCGGCATAGGGCGCAAGCGCATCAATTTTTCCAGAAAAGCCAGCCCATCCATTTCCGGCATTTCTACATCCAGCGTCAGCACATCTGGATTTAGCGTTTTGATCATTTCGCGCGCCTGCAAAGGATTGGATGCCGCCCCCACTGCCTCCATATCCGCATGGCTATTGATGACTTCTTTAAGAATGCTGCGTATCAGTGCTGAATCGTCGATGATCAGAACTTTTATTTTTTTCGTCGCAGCCGCATTACTCATCGAACATCTCCACTTCGCCCTGAACTTCGGCCACTTTGAGACGCGAGCTATAAACCTGCTCGCGCTCGATAACCGTATTGTTATGCAGGCTGCGAAGTTTTTTCACCAGCACCTTGCCGCTATGTGAAAAGAAATAGACTTTGCGCGGATAAATGTCGAGCACATCCTGCGCTACGATAGGAATATTCTCAGTGTGCAAATAATTAAAAGCAAATTCAGCATTGCGCTCACCCACATTGGCAACGGTAAAGCCTCTTAATACGTTGCCACCACCGAATATTTTGGCTTCCAGATTGCTACGTTTAGCACCCATCTTGAGTAATTCATTAATCATCATTTCCATCGCATAAGCGCCATAACGTGCCGAAGAACTCAATAAATCATTCCCGTCACCCGGTAACATAAAATGATTCATGCCCCCCATGCCGGTGGTACGGTCACGAATACACGCCGCAATACAGGATCCCAGTACTGTTACCAGCATCATGTTGCGTGCTGTTACAAAATATTCGCCCGGAAATATTTTGACTGCTTCAATATCAAAATTTTTGTCAAAATATAAATTGGGTGAAACAACTTCTTCGTAATCGGCGTCTGTGCGCTTTGTTGTCATAGTATTCCCAGGCTACGTTGTGACTTGATATTGGGGGCTAGTTGGTAAACTGTTTTGCCGCACGGCCTGATATATTCTTCCGCATGGTAGAAACTCTCGGAATGGCCCGCAAATAAAAGGCCATTGGTATGCAATAGTGGCACAAATTTCTTGAGTATGCTGAGCTGCGTATCCTTGTCAAAATAGATCATTACATTACGGCAAAAAATGGCATCAAATTGGGAATACAAAGGCCATTTATCATCCAGCAAATTCAATTGCTGGTAAGTAATTAAATTACGCAACTCGGGACGCACTCGGAATAATCCAGCTTGCTTGCCTATCCCGCGCAAAAAAAACCGCTGCGCACGCTCCGGTGCAAGTTTGTCCAAACGCTCTGCCGAATAAATGCCCGCCTTGGCTACCTCCAGTACATTCGTATCCAAATCAGTAGCAATAATATGTACTGGCGGTGTCAGGCTATTAAAGGTTTCCATTGCTGTCATTGCCAGCGAATAGGGTTCTTCACCGCTAGAGGCCGCCGCACACCACAAGGAAATCGGCTCTACCCTTTTATGCTGCCGCATATGCTCAGCCAGGATAGGGAAATGGTGTGCTTCACGGAAAAAAGCTGTGAGATTGGTAGTTAAGGCATTAGTAAAGGCCTCCCATTCCTGCTCATCATTATTTTCCAGCAACTTCAGGTATTCGGCAAAGGACTGTAGTCCTATGCTACGCAAGCGCCGTGACAATCGGCTGTATACCAATTCCTGCTTGGTATCTCTCAGGTAAATGCCAGCATGCTCATAAATCAATTTGCGGACACGCTCAAAATCTTTTGTAGTAAATGCAAATTCGCGGACTCTTTCACCGCCTGGAGAAATTTCTGTGGTAACAGTCTTTTTCAAAATTCTTCCCATTCCCCGGTTTCTTGTTTTTTCGGCGGTGCACGAAGGGTAGATAGTTTATTGGTAGCTATTGGAGGAGATTTTGCTATTACTGAATTTGCTGGGGAATGCCCATTCAGCTTAAACACACTGACCGACAAGGTCAGGTTTTCTGCTTCTTCTTTCATGGCCTCTGCTGCTGCCGCCGCTTCTTCTACCAGCGCAGCATTTTGCTGGGTGGCTTGGTCCATCTGGTTAATGGCTTGGTTTACCTGGTCTATGCCTGAGCTTTGTTCGCTGGAAGCGGCAGATATTTCGGCCATGATGTCGGTCATGCGTCTGACTGCGGTGACGATTTCATCCATGGTTTTACCTGCTTCATCCACCAGTTTGGTGCCGCCTTTTACTTTGCCTACCGAGTCATCTATGAGGGCTTTGATTTCTTTGGCAGCGGCAGCGCTTCGTTGCGCCAGGGTGCGTACTTCAGCAGCAACCACGGCAAAGCCGCGACCTTGTTCTCCGGCCCGCGCTGCTTCGACTGCTGCGTTGAGGGCGAGGATGTTGGTTTGAAAGGCGATGCCTTCGATGACGCTGATGATGTCTACAATTTTGTTGGAGGAGTCGTTGATGGAGGCCATGGTGGTGACGACTTTGCTGACGATGTCACCGCCTTTTACGGCGACGTCGCGCGCGCTGAGGGTGAGTTGGTTGGCTTGTTTGGCGTTTTCGGCGTTGTGTTTGACGGTGGCGGAGAGTTCTTCCATGCTGCTTGCTGTTTCTTGCAGGCTGGAGGCTTGTTCTTCGGTGCGCTGGGACAGGTCGCTGTTGCCGGTCGCTATTTCTTTGGCAGAGAGGGTGATGGCGTCTACGCTGCCGCGGACATTGCCGACTATTTTGACCAGGCTGTCGTTCATGTCTTTCAGGGCTTGCATCATTTTGCCCGTTTCGTCGCGCGATTTGATTTCGATGACGGAGGTCAGGTCACCTGAGGCAACGGTGTGTGCTAATTTGACTGCGCCCAACAATGGCCGCGTGATGCTGCGGATCAGTAGCCAGGAGATGATGGATAATACGAGCAGCGCCAGAACCATGGTTGAGACTATCGTGTTTCTGACAATTACAACCTGCTTATCAGCCGCCTCTTGTGAAACTTTGACACTTTCCTCCATCAGCTCACTTAAAACAGCCATAGGATCCGCCAAAACTGCAGAGCTATCTTTAAATTCGGATAGCTGGGCATAGGCTGCCGTTGGGTTTTCCACAGCCAGTTTGACGATAGATTCCGCACTGGTGATATAAGCTTCCAAAGCAGGTTGTGCAATTTGCAGAACCTCCTTGAAATCCTGGCTAAGTGGCAATGCTGCATTTTTTGCCATATTTTCACGGAAAATGGCAGCATGCTCTTCCACATCTCTGAGCACGGTTTGTTTCTCAACTTCGTCTTTGTGTAGTCCTGCCTGTAAAGCGGCAAATACGTCGTTATGTAATGCCATGCGCATCGCGTCGGACTGTTTGTGATTGCGAATAGCAGAAGCAGTCAAGACTATATCTACCATCCCGCTGGTCAGACGTGGTATTGCCCAGTAGCCATTGACCGCAACTGTGGCGACAAAAATCAGGCTGAGCAGCATAAATCCTGACAGCCGTTGTTTGATGTTGAGTGAAAATTTCATGTTTCTTGTTTTCCAGGGAGCAGCGCGCCCCATAATAGTATTTTGGCACGGGCAGGATGCGCTAAACCCGTACAGCTATACAAGACTACGAAGCTGGTTGCCTAAAATTCCTCCCACTCTCCTGCCTCCTGCTTGCCCAGTAATCCCTTGGGTCTGCCTGCTTTTCGTTTTTCCAGTGGCGGTAGACTGTGCCGGGTGGATTTACTGGGTGCGCTGATAGCAGAAGGCGTGCGGCGAGACATACGCTCCGGTACAGCCTGCCCATTCAGCTTAAACACACTGACCGACAAGGTCAGGTTTTCTGCTTCTTCTTTCATGGCCTCTGCTGCTGCCGCCGCTTCTTCTACCAGCGCAGCATTTTGCTGGGTGGCTTGGTC
>JAUSKS010000121.1 GCA_030646595.1 Gallionellaceae bacterium
ACTGGCTGCACTCGCCTTGTGCCACAGTTTGATCTGAGCCTCCAGTTCGTTCACCTGCCTATCCATTTCCTTGAGGTTGTCGTTCAGCCTTTCCAGCAATTTGCGCATCGTGCCGGGCAAGCTGTTCTCAGCATCTTCCAGAATATCGGGCATGCGCCGGGCAATCGATGTGATGCCTTGCGGCATGACGATACCGAACTCGGCCAGTAATCCGCGTATCTGGTTGCCCTGTGCGGTGCGAGCTTTGACAAAACCCTGCCTCGCCCGGTGCACGGACAGGATCGCTTGTTGCTCGACGTTTTTGATCGGTACGAAGCGCATGTTGGGACGGCTTACGGCTTCGCAGATGGCTTCGGCATCGGCTGCGTCGTTCTTGTTGGTCTTGACGTAAGGCTTCACAAATTGCGGTGCCATGAGTTTGACAGTATGTCCGAACTCGCTCAATTTCCTGGCCCAATGATGCGCGCTACCGCAGGCTTCCATGCCGATCAAGCACGGCTCCAGGTTGGCAAAGAACTTGGCCATTTCGCTCCGGCGCAGTGGCTTGCGCAGCACGGCTTGGCCGTGCGTATCGATGCCATGAATTTGAAATACTTCTTTTGCCAAGTCGATGCCTATCGTAGTAATCTTCATGTCGGACGCTCCTCTCTATTTAGTTGGGCTTTGCTGCTCCGCTACTTTGGCACTTGGATGCCGTTTAGGGTAGTGGGCGTCCATTACATTAATTCCGGATAGAAACGATCACTGCGTTGGCTGCGTCTTCGGCTCCTAGCCGTACTACATGTACTGTCTTCGTCGCCTCATCCTTGCCGCCTTGTGCTCCTTTCTATCCGGAATTGGAATAACTAAAGAGATGCGGGGAAGGCTTTGTGGACTGGGTTGATAAGCCCAGCAGTCAGAGTGTTGGGCAGTTATTGCTTATAGCTACCGCGCTAACATTCAGGATGATGCGCTAAAGTGCTCATGCTTGATAAATTCCGGCAAATCCTCCAACGCCTGCGCACTCAGCACTTCTCCCAGCACAATCAAAGCCGGGCTGGCTGCGTTGTGCGCTACTTCGGGTAATTGCGCCAGCGTAGTCAGAATTTTTTGCATGGTGGGCAAGGATGCATTGCTGATCAGTGCCGCTGGTGTGCTACCCGGCAGACCGCTCTGCATCAGACTGGCAGCAATCTGTGCTGCTTGGCCAGAAGCCATATAGAGTACGGCGGTATCTGCTGCGAGTACGCTTTTTGTCCAGTCGCTTGCTGTCTCGCCTGTACCCACGCGTGGCGTGACAAATACCACATTGCGGCTGACGCCGCGCTGGGTAAGTGAGATACCAAGATCAGCCGCTGCCGCCAAGGCTGAGGTGACGCCGGGTACGATTTCATAGGCGATGCCAGCTTCGCGCAAGGCGGCAATTTCCTCCTGCGCGCGTCCGAACAGCATGGGGTCGCCGCCTTTCAGGCGCACTACGATGGTATGACGTTGTGCCGCTTCCACCAAGGCGCGGTTGATAAAGCGCTGGTCAGTAGAAAGTTTACGGCAGCGTTTGCCGACCGCAATATGTTGCGCCTGCGGTGCCAGCGCCAATAACTCTGGCTGCACCAACGCATCATGAAACACTACCTCCGCTTGCGCCAACAAACGTGCGCCGCGCAGCGTAATTAAATCCGCTGCGCCGGGGCCTGCTCCAATTAAATAAACTTTGCCCATTCAGACTGCCATTCCTTTCAAACTGCCATGTTTTTAAACAGCCATTCCGGCAGCCACAGTGTTGTTGGTAGCCTCGTCTATGACGATAAAGCTGCCCGTCGAACGGTTCTTGGTGTAGTGGTCGAACACCAGAGGTTGCTGCACTTTGATGGCTACGCGCGCGATGTCGTTCATGTTAAGCGTGGGCGTGGTGTGGTGCGCCAAGGTATTTACATCCACCCGATATTCCAGGCGCGAGATAACGCACTTCACTACGCGCGTGGTATGTTTGATGATGTATTTGCGCTTCAGGTCGAGCGGTGATTCGGATAGCCAGCATAACATCGCTTCCAACTCTTTGGCCATAGATGGCAGAGCATCGCTTTTGACGAACATATCCCCGCGTGAAATATCTATCTCATCAGTCAAAGTTAAGGTCACCGATTGGGGCGCACACGCGCGTTGTAGATTGCCATCGTAGGTGACGATTTCTTTTACCCGTGTTGTACGTCCGGAAGGGAGGATGGTAATTTCATCGCCCGCCGCAATCTCGCCCGATTCGATGCGCCCCATGTAGCCGCGGAAATCGTGATATTCCTGCGATTGCGGACGGCACACCCATTGCACCGGGTAACGAAAATCCTGGGTGTTCAGGTCATGGTCTATCACCACGTTTTCCAGCAATTCCAGCAGGGAGCTGCCTGTGTACCAGTTTAAATTCTCGCCGCGCTCCACCACCATATCGCCATTCAAGGCTGACATCGGAATACAGCTGATGTCATGCAAACCCAGTTGTGCAGCAAATAGACGATACTCGGTGCAGATGGCATCGAAGGTGGCTTGCGAATATTCCACCATATCCATTTTGTTGACTGCCAGAACGATGTGCGGCACCCCAACCAGGCTGGCGATATAAGTATGACGGCGCGTTTGCGTCAGCACACCTTTGCGCGCGTCAATCAGAATGACGGTGAGATTGGCAGTGCTGGCAGCCGTGACCATGTTGCGTGTGTATTGTTCGTGGCCGGGCGTATCGCCGATGATGAACTTGCGCTTGGGCGTGGCGAAGTAACGATAAGCCACATCTATGGTAATGCCCTGTTCGCGCTCGGCCTGTAGGCCATCAGTCAGCAGCGACAAATCCACCGCCCCCAGGCCGCCGCGCCCCTCGCTGGTTTTGGTAATGGCCGAAAGCTGGTCTTCAAAAATGGATTTGGAGTCGTGCAGCAAGCGACCGATCAAGGTGCTCTTGCCGTCGTCCACGCTGCCGGCGGTGATGAAACGTAGGAGTTGTGTGGTGTTGCTCATTTATTTGCTGCCTCTCAATACATTAACTTAAAGTTGGCGGATGCTGCTGACCAATCCCTCCCCCTGGTGCGTGGTTGTTGCCGCTTTAGCGGCTTTACAAACACGGCCTACCCCCTGCGGGTGCAAGGGGGAGGTTAGGAGGGGGATGGGGCATAAGCCTTCAAAACCCATCCCCACCCTAGCCCTCCCCTTGAAGGGGAGGGAATCTAATTCAGAAGTATCCTTCTTTTTTGCGTAACTCCATCGAAGCCTCTGAAGTTTGATCATCCATGCGCGTCGCGCCGCGTTCGGTAATGCGCGTGGTAGACGTTTCTTCTATTATTTCCTGCGCATTGCTGGCTGTGGATTCCACTGGCGCAGTGCAAGTCATATCACCCACGGTACGGAAGCGTACCGAAACTACTTCTACTTTTTCGCCTGCCTTGGGTTGCACCAGATGCGACACCGGAATGACTGCGCCACCACGCCGTATTACCTCGCGCTGATGCGCGTAATAAATATTGGGGATGTATAGATTCTCGCGCGCGATATATTCCCAGATGTCCATCTCGGTCCAGTTGCTAATCGGAAATACGCGGATGTTTTCGCCGGGATGTACGCGCGTATTGTAGGTATCCCATAATTCCGGGCGCTGGTTTTTCGGATCCCATTGGCCGAATTCATCGCGGAAAGAAAAGATACGTTCCTTGGCGCGCGCCTTTTCTTCATCACGGCGCGCACCACCCATGCAAGCATCAAAACCGAATTCAGCAATGGTCTCCAGCAGGGTCACTGACTGAAACGGATTACGCGGTTTATCCGGGTCTTTGATAACAATGGTGCCGCGCTTAATGGAGCCTTCCAGCGAACGCACGATCAACCGTTCGCCCAAATCGGCGGCCAGTTTGTCGCGGCAGGCGATGACTTCCGGGAAATTATGCTCGGTGTCTATATGCACCAGCGGAAATGGAAATTTCGCCGGGCGAAAAGCTTTTTCGGCCAGACGCAGCATGACGATGGAATCTTTGCCGCCAGAAAACAGCAGTGCCGGATTTTTACATTCTGCGGCGACCTCGCGCATGATGTGTATGGATTCGCTTTCCAGCACATCCAGATGGGTGAAGGGTTGTTTGCTCATTATGGCTTTACTTTTTTCCTGATTAAATTATTTGGTACTTATGGCGTTTACCCTCTCCCCCAGCTCCTCTCCCCAAGGGAGAGGGGAGTCAATTCCCTCCCCCTTGCAGGGGAGGGCTAGGGTGGGGGGTAGAACCTTGATTACACCTGCTTCAGTAACATGCTCTTCCCCACATGCAACCCACACTCTTTATTCTGCGGGTCTTCCCACCACCAGCGCCCAGAGCGTATATCTTCGCCTGGCGTCACCGCGCGGGTGCAGGGTGCGCAGCCTATGCTGGGATAAAAATGGTCATGCAGTTTGTTATAAGGCACATCATGCTGTTTGATATAGGCCCACACGTCTGCATTAGTCCACTCCAGCAGTGGATTAAATTTTTGCAACTTGTGCTCCGCATCAAAGGCTGATAGCTCCACGGTGCTGCGAGTCACTGCCTGTTCGCGGCGTATGCCGGTAATCCATGCACCCTTGCCTGCCAGCGCACGCTGCAGCGGCTCCACCTTGCGGATATGGCAGCAGGTTTTGCGGTTTTCCACGCTGTCGTAAAAACCATTCACGCCATTTTTTGCCACGTATTCTTCAACGTGCGCCGCAGCTGGAAAGTAAATATGCAGTGGCATCGGATAGCGGGTGCGCAGTACCTGCATCAAGTCATAGGTTTCTTGCGGCAAGCGTCCCGTGTCGAGGCTGAACATTTCGATGTCGGGCTGATGCCGGGCAATGAGATCGGTCAATACCATATCCTCCGCACCCAGGCTATTGGCAAAGGTAGTCGGGGCATAGTCGCGCGCCGCCTCAGCCAGCACGGCAATGACTTGATCCACTTTTTGCTGTAATTCGCTCATCAAACCCGGCTCACGCGGCGAAACAGCGGCTGCTTCTGATCTACCGAAGTTTGGTAGACTTCCGAAAAATCGTTCAGGCCCTTCAGCGCATCATGAATATTGCGGTCAGGCCGTGGCGCAAAAGCATCGAAGCCCACGCGCTGCATGTAAAACATCTGGTCGCGCAACACATCGCCTAGGGCGCGCAGTTCGCCGGTGTAGCTCAGGCGCACACGCAGGTTATAGGCGATGGAATAGCCACGACCATCGGCAAAGCGCGGAAAATTAACGGCAATGACGGCGAATTTTGCTACATCATTTTTCAGCTC
>JAUSKS010000125.1 GCA_030646595.1 Gallionellaceae bacterium
TCTGGCTCCCCGACCTGGACTCGAACCAGGGACCTGCGGATTAACAGTCCGTCGCTCTACCGACTGAGCTATCAGGGAATTGACAAGGCCGCTATACTACTAACTGTAAGCCTGCTGGTCAATAGATAGATGCCATTGTGACAGTGCTTGCATGATAATGAGGTGATGCGCTACCCAGATTTCTACAACCAGGTGAAGTGATTTCTATGGATAAAAAAATTATTTTTATCAAAACCAGCAAGGGTGAAGATGAGACCAAAAGTAAAACCAATCATCTTTACGGCGACCTGAAGCGTATTTTAGGATTGATAGACAATAAATCCACAGTGACAGAGCTGACCAAACGCGCGGCTCCCAGCTTGCGTGATTCATTTGAGGATATGCTACAGAAGTTGGTAGACGAGGGATTTATTCAAGAACAAGGAAAACCGAGTGCCACCCTCAAAATGGCTGTCCCGAAAGTGACAGTACCTACTAGCCTTGGCAGTGATACTGCACCAGGACTGGATTTTACCAGTGGCAAACGTGAATCGGTTGTACCGCCAGTAATCAAGGAGCAGCCCAGCCGTAACAACCCACAGGAAGCCGCAAATACAGCGCGCGTTGCGGCTGAGGCAGCGTTACAGCGGGCAGAACGTGAAGCGGCAAGAATCAGGATAGAAATTGCCGCTGCTCAAGCCAAGGCCAAGCAGGAAGAAGAAGCAAAAATGCGCGCCGAAGCTGATGTGGCCCGCCTCAAGGCAGAGCAGCAAAATGCACATAGCCAGGCAGAGTTAGCTGCGATGCAGGCCCGGGTGCAACAGGAAGAAGAAGCAAAAATGCGCGCCGAAGCGGAAGTGGCGCGCCTTAAGGCGGCGCAACAGAATACTCATAGCGATGCAGAATTGCTGGCGATACAGGCCCAGGTAAAGCAGGAAATTGAAGCAAAAATGCGAGCTGAAGCCGAGGTAGCGCGCCTTAAGGCAGAGCAGCAGAATACTCATAGTGATGAAGAATTGCTGGCGATCCAAGCTCAGGTAAAACAGGAAGCCGACGCAAAAATACGAGCTGAAGCCGAAGTAGTCCGCCTTAAGGAGGAGCAACAGCACGCACAAAGCCAAGCCGAGCTGGCTACCCAGCAGGCGCAGAAGAAACTGAAGGCAGAGACTCAAGCTAAAGCGCGTGCTGAGGCCGAAGCAGCTCGTCTTAAAGCCAGGGCTGAGGAAGAGATACATAGGCTGGCAGAAGCTCAAGCCAAAGTCTGGTCCGATGCTGAGCAACGTGCCAAAGATCAGGCAGCAGCGCACAGAGACCAGGGAAGTGCCCAGCAAATGACTGTGCCTAAGCTGTCCCCAGCCTCAGCGGTGCAAGCTGTGCCACGCATTGTTAAAACTCAGCGTAAACCCTTGCCTTGGGGCACAATAAGTGCGGTCTTGCTTGGCTTGTTAGTGGTTGGAGCAGCTTTACTGCCTTATGTGTGGCCCATGCAGCAATATGTGACTAGCATTGAGCAGGCATTATCCAGGCAATTGAAACAACCCGTGCATATTGATCAATTGAAAATAAGGTTGCTGCCTTGGCCGGAAATGAGTTTACAAAATGTTTATGTGGGCGCTGGACAAGAACTGAAAGCGGGCAATGTGGTATTGAAATTTGGCCTGGTTACCTTGTTTTCTGAAGTAAAAACCATTAAAACAATAGTGATAGACAATTTGGCGCTGAGCGCAGAATCATTTGATCGGACATTACTTTGGTTACAAAGCGCTGGGGGCAATATACATTTTCCAGTGCAGCACATGCTGCTGCAACATGCGCAGATTAGCAATAGTGGCTTAGGTTTGCCATTACTAAACGGCGTGGTGGATTTTGAGCATGGCCAGATACTCAAGGCATCATTGAATAGTGAAGACGGTAAATTGGGTGTGGTACTACAGCCGTTGCAATCGCGCTGGCAAATAATGGCAACGATCAAGGAAAATCAATTGCCATTAATACCGGGTATGCTGTTTAATGAACTAAACCTCAGGGGTGAAGTAAGTCCAGGTACGGCCTATTTTAATGAAATAGATGGACAGTTGTATGACGGGCAAGTAGTAGGGAGTGCCCGCTTGTTATGGCAAAATGGTTGGCAGATAAAAGGACAAGTAAATATAAAAAATCTGGAATTACAAAAAGCGCTACCGCTCTATGGCATTGCTGGCAAGTTGGAGGGCAATGCTAATTTTGCTACGCAGGGAATGAAACCTACTTTACTTGCTAAGGATATTCGTATCGATGGCAACTTGGTCGTCAAGCAAGGGATGATCAATAAAATTGATATTGTAGAAACCGCACGGTGGGTTCATCAGATGAGCACAGCTGGCAGCCGCACCCACTTTGATGAATTAAGCACTGCATTTTCGTCGGATGCGGGTGGTCAGCATTTTCGCCAGATCAAAATTTCGGCAGGGATAATGAGTGCCCGAGGCAGTATGGATATAACTCCGGGTAAACAAATATCGGGACAATTAAGTGTTGATTTGGAAATGCGCGCGGCGATGGGTAGTGTACCGTTACTGTTGGGTGGCACACTTACCAATCCGGTGTTGAAAATACAATAGTTTTGCTCATTTTAGTTGTGCACAGGAACAGTGAGTAACTTTGTGCATAAGCAGTCAGGAATGATGCTTAACTGCCTCTCAGATAACCCTTTTTAACCTGCCGCCTAATTATTAATCTTTTTAAAAACATAATATAAACATACAGATACTGTAAGTTGACTGGCTGGAAAGCGGAAAGCAGGCAGCAATGTGGCGTATTTATTGAGGTTGTGGATTATTGGGGAATGTCAAGATGGTTTTGGATTTAATTACAGATAATAAAAATTATGTATTTAGCGTCTCTGAGCTCAATCAGGCAGCCAAACGCTTACTGGAAAATGGCCTGCCTTTGCTGTGGGTACGCGGTGAAATTTCCAATCTTGTCTGTGCTGCATCCGGACATTGGTATTTTTCGCTGAAAGATCAACAAGCCCAAGTGCGTTGTGTGATGTTTCGCCACAAAAGCCAATATCTGGAGTGGCAACCCAAAAATGGCATGCAGGTGGAAGTGTTAGCGCTCGCTACCTTGTATGAAACCCGTGGCGATTTCCAATTAACGCTGGAGCAAATGCGGCCTGCTGGCTTGGGTGTTTTATACGAAGCCTTTGAACGACTCAAGCGCAAGCTGGAAGAGGAGCAACTTTTTGCAGCTGCGCGCAAACGACCCTTGCCGTTTCTTCCGGCGCAAATCGGCATTATCACTTCGCCTCAGGCTGCCGCACTGCGAGATGTGCTAACTACCTTGACCAAGCGCATGCCAGGCATTCCGGTGATACTTTATCCTGTGCCTGTACAAGGTGCGGGGGCGGCGCAAAAAATTGCGCAGGCCATAGAACAAGCCAATGAGCGAGCAGAATGTGATGTGTTATTGCTGTGCCGTGGCGGGGGCAGTATTGAAGACTTGTGGGCATTTAATGAAGAAGTGGTAGCGCGGGCCATTGCTGCCAGCCGTATTCCGCTGGTGAGCGGGGTAGGCCATGAAACCGACTTTACCATCGCCGATTTTGTGGCCGATCAGCGTGCGGCGACGCCCACTGCCGCCGCACAACTGGTAACCCCGCAGCGGCAGGAATTGCTGCAACGCCTGCAACAATTGGCGCAACGCCTGGCGCGGAATAGCCAGCGGCACTTTGAGCGGGTGATGCAGCAACTGGATTATTTACAGCGCCGCCTGATACATCCAGCCCAGCGTGTACAGCAACAGACACAACACCTTGCCCATCTACAGCAGCGCCTGCATCGGGTACGCCCGGCGATTGGGCAGTTTAATGTGCGGCAGATGGAGTTGAGGCGACGCTTGCAGGCCAGCATGCAGCATACTTTCCAAGGCATGAGCTTGCGCCTGCATAACGTGCAGCAACATCTGCTGCATCTGGATCCGCAGCAGGTGTTGGCCCGTGGTTATAGCCTGGTGCGCGATGAGCACGGTGAGCTGGTTACAGATAGTGCAACGCTATCTCCAGATGCCTGCCTGGACATTACTTTCGCGCGCGGCTGGGCACAGGCCAGACTGACTGGCAAGAGCCCCGCGCAATGAAATTGCATTCCTGCTCGTGGCGAGCAATCAGTTTGCTGCTGATCGTCACCATTATTTGGTTTGGCACACTGGACTATCGCAAACTGGTCAAGCCGGATGAAGGGCGCTATGCCGAGATTGCGCGCGAAATGGCGGTGACAGGTGATTGGGTAACGCCGCGCCTGAATGCGCTGAAATATTTTGAAAAACCGCCGCTGCAATACTGGGCCACCGCCACAGCCTATACCTTATTCGGCGAGCATCAATGGACGGCGCGCTTGTGGTCGGCATTAACCGGCTTTGCTGGCCTATTCTGGATAGGCTTCGTGGGTATACGCTTGTTTGGCCGAGAAGCCGGGCAATACGCTGCGCTTTTGCTGCTGGGTAGCATGTTGTACAGCATGATAGGTCATATCAATACCCTGGACATGGGGCTCACTTTTTTCCTGACTGTGGGTATCAGCAGCCTGCTGTTAGGCCAGCAAGTAAGCGCTGCTCCACATACTCGGCGTAACTGGATGTGGCTGGCGTGGATTGCGCTAGGCCTGGCGGTGTTGAGCAAAGGGCTAATCGGACTGGTGCTGCCCGGCGCAGCGCTGGTGGTTTATGCGGTATTGCAACGTGACTGGGGATTATGGAAACGCTTGCATCTAGTGACTGGACTGCTGCTTTTTCTGCTGGTCACCGTACCCTGGTTTATTCTGGTGATGAAAGCCAATCCGGAATTTTTTCAGCGCTTTTTTATTTACGAACACTACACCCGCTTTACGACCAAAGAGCTGGGCCGCTATGAGCCCTGGTATTATTTTATTCCTATTGTACTGGCGGGTATTTTACCGTGGACTTTGCTGATGTTTGATACCGTGCTGCGTACCTGGAAGGGCAGTGGTGATGGAAAAAAATTTAATGCAGCCCGTTTTTTGCTGATATGGATAGCGTTCGTCTATTTGTTTTTTTCGGTATCCGGCTCTAAATTGCCTTCCTATGTGTTACCTATATTTCCGGCGCTGGCTTTGCTGATGGGCAAGCAATTGGCAGAGATGAATACACGCAGAATATTCTGGCTCACCGCTCCGATGATAGCTGTAGCATTGGTGTTATTTGGGCTTGCGCCCTATATGGCGCGGCTGGCAGATACGCCACTAAAACAGGAAATGCATGGAAATTATGCAAACTGGATTATGGTCGCGGCGTTAATATGGTTGTTGGGCATTGTGACTACCTTAGTGATGCTGCGCCGTGATAGAAAATCAACGGCGATATGGGTATTGGCACTCAGCTCTTTTTTGGCAGCGCAGATTATGCTGTGCGGACATAATACTGTGGCACGCGGGCGGTCGTCGTATCATATTGCCGAAGCAATCCGCGCTTACGTCACACCCGATATTCCATTTTATTCGGTAGCTGGCTACGAGCAGACACTGCCGTTTTATTTGAAGCGTACTTTTACCCTGGTCGCTTATCAGGATGAAATGGGTTTCGGCATCAAGCAGGAGCCTGCGCGCTGGATACCGGATATTGCCAGCTTCGCCCAGGTGTGGCGAGACCAGCCAGCGGCGCTGGCGATCATGCCGCAAGATATTTATCCGCAATTACAACAACAGGGATTGCCCATGAAAATTATTTTTGCAGATACCCAATATATTGTGGTGAGCAAACCATGAGCCTGATCAGCTTTGGGTTGATATTTACTGGTGTCATGCTGAATGCTGCCGCGCAGATATTGATGAAGGCCGGTACCAACAGTATTGGCTACTTTGAATTCAGCAGCGCAAACATTTTGCCCATAGGCTGGAAGCTGGCCACCGAGCCGCACATTGTAGGCGCGCTGTTTTGCTATGCACTCAGCGTAGTTATCTGGATACTGGCACTGTCGCGCGTTCCGGTCAGCATTGCCTTTCCCTTGCTTTCGATGGCTTATATCGTGAATGCCATCGCAGCCTGGTATTTGCTGAATGAAACGCTCAACCCGGCTAAGATGCTAGGGATAGGGGTTATCATTCTGGGTGTCATTATTATTTCACGCGCCTGAGCTGCAAATGTCTACGAATAATTTTTTACCTTTCAGTAAACCCTGCATTGATGAATCCACCATTGCTGCGGTAGGAGAAACACTGCGCTCGGGCTGGATAACCAATGGCCCCAAAGTGCTGGAGTTTGAGAAACAGCTATCTGCATATTTTGGTGGACGTCCGGTGCGCACGTTTAACTCGGGCACCTGCACCATGGAAATTGCGCTACGCATTGCAGGTATAGGCGCAGGCGATGAAGTTATCACTACTCCCATTTCCTGGGTGGCAACGGCCAATGTCATCCTTGAAGTGGGCGCAACCCCCGTGTTTGCAGACGTTGATCCAGTCACGCGCAATATTGATCTGGATAAACTGGAAGCAGCAATAACCCCGCGCACCAAAGCCATCATCCCAGTGTATCTGGCAGGCAAGCCGGTGGATATGGATAAGCTGTATGCGATTGCAGCCAGACACAAACTGCGCGTAATCGAAGATGCCGCGCAAGCGATAGGCTCCACATGGCAAGGCAAGCCCATCGGTTCGTTTGGCGATTTTGTCTCATTCAGTTTTCAGGCCAACAAAAATATTACTACTGCCGAAGGCGGATGCCTGGTATTAAACAATGCTGCTGAAGCCGCGTTAGCGGAGAAGTATCGCTTGCAAGGCGTCACGCGCAGCGGCTGGGATGGCATCGAAGTGGATGTGCTGGGCGGAAAATACAACATGACTGATATTGCCGCTACGATAGGTCTAGGACAGTTTGCGCAATTAAATACCATCACCGCCCAGCGGCGTAAACTGGCAAAACATTATTTCGCAACACTGGGTAAGGATTTTGAAAAACAAACCGGCGCACAATTACCGCCTGCCGAGTTAGCGAACACCAACTGGCATCTATTCCAGATCGTGCTGCCGGAACGCATCACTCGTGCAGATTTCATGGCGCGGATGAAAGAACAAAACATCGGCATCGGCTATCACTATGCGGCCATCCACCTGTTCAAACTATATCGCGCATTAGGGTTCAAGGAAGGCATGTTCCCCATAGCCGAACGCATCGGGCGGCAGATTGTTTCTTTGCCCATGTTTGCAACGATGACAGAAGTCGATGTGGAGCACGTCTGTGCAGCGATGAAAGATGTGCTGGCTGGATGATTTTATTCGCGCTGGCTATTCATGCTAATCACCAGCACACCGATCAACACCAGCGACGATCCCACAATCTGCAATAACGAAATACTCTCGTTTAAAAATACATAGGCCATATAAATCGTGCTGACTGGCCCGACCGTGCCGATCAGCGAGGTCGTTCCCGATCCTATGCGGCGAATGGCGTAGGACAGAAAAAACACTGGCACCACCGTAGAAAATATCGCCATTGCAATTGAAAGTTGATATACCTGTACCGGCAAATCCAGCGCACTCATAGAATGCGTCACGCCAAATTGCAACAGACTGGCCGCACTGGCTACCACCATCGCGTATGCAGTAAAGCGCATCGTGCCGATGCGCGCAATGGCGTGACCTGCACCGACCAGATAGACCGAGTAAGACAAGGTGCTGGCGAACACCAAGGACGCACCCAACAGGATACTGCCTTGCTTCATCTCCAAATCATGAACAAAAACCAACACAATTCCGGCATAACACAAAGCCATCGCTGCCATCACCTTCCTGCCGATGGTACGCTTATATATCAATGATGAAAGAATCACCGTCATGGTCGGATAGAGAAATAAAATCAGCCGCTCTAACCCAGCGGAGATATATTGCAAGCCGAGAAAATCCAGAAAGCTGGAAAGATAATAGCCAACCAAGCCCAGCCCCAACACCAGCATACGGTCATGCGGGTTAAGTGGTTCGGCATGCCGCCGTTGTGCCCACAAGGCGACACCCACAAAGAATGGCAGCGAAAATACCATGCGCAAGGCCAGCAGCGTAACCGCATCCACACCATGCAAATAAGCCAGTTTGACCAGTATGGCCTTGCCCGAAAAACCAACTGCCGCGAGTAACGCAAAGATTACGCCGAGAAATATATTTCGATTACCCAAGATACTGCGTGTATTGTTTACCATGATGAGACCCGAAAGTGGCTAGTGCAGGTCTCAGGCAAGATGAAGCAACGCGGTTAGACCCGCAGTTGCCCAGTTAAAAAACGAAGTTAAAACAGGAACGCGCTGCGGCAGTAGGCTAGCGTAGTTAGCCACAGTCGCTTGGTAGGGGTGGCTGCGGAAAAAGTGATATTTTGCCTTTTCATGAGGGTGAAATATACGGGGTTGGGTAGAGGGAGTCAATTAAGTAGAGCAGCCGACAGGCGCTATTGACATTTCCCATAATGGGAAATACTATATTTACAATATATGGGAATATTGTCTCTAAATGCGCATACTGAATCTGCCACTGCTCGAAGAATACAAAAAATATCACGCAGATGTTCGAGGGCAGTTAGACGTGTGGCGCGATGAAGTTGAGCGGGAAAAGTGGCAAACATCCCAAGATATAAAACGACGTTATAAATCTGCCGATTTCCTGGCTGAAAACCGGGTTATTTTTAATATAAAAGGTAATTCGTACAGATTGGTTGTACAAGTGCGATACCGGGGTGGAATAGTTGTAATCGAATGGGTAGGAACCCATGCCGAGTACAGTAAGAAGAAATTCTAATACAGGGTGCTGGAGGAAGAAATGATCATTAAAGTTATCAAGGAAAACGATGACTATGCACAAGCGATGGCGCGGCTCTCTGCGCTGATGACGCTCGACCCAAAAGCGGGGACAAAGGAGGACAATGAGCTGGAACTTCTGGCGCTGGTGATTGAAGACTATGAGCGCAAAATTGTGCCACCCGTCGCACCCGATCCAATAGAGGCCATTCTGTTTCGCATGGATCAAATGAAACTTGGACGTAAGGAACTGGAATCCTATATTGGTTCTACCTCCAAGGTCTCTGAGGTGCTATCGCGCAAGCGTCCGCTCTCCCTTCCCATGATTCGCCGCCTGCATAAAGGGTTGGGTATTCCGGCAGACGTGCTTATCGGTGGCACTGAAAATAGCCAAGCCATCATTGGCCAGG
This sequence comes from Gallionellaceae bacterium, assembly GCA_030646595.1. Classification (GTDB taxonomy): domain Bacteria; phylum Pseudomonadota; class Gammaproteobacteria; order Burkholderiales; family Gallionellaceae; genus Nitrotoga. The sequence goes on from JAUSKS010000125.1 coordinate 9,163, forward strand.
AGCCAGAGATGCACTACGCGAAATTACCCCTGAAAGAGATGCATGAGCGTGGATGTTTTGGCAATTTTAAAGGAAATGCACAGCGGCTTGCAGATTATGCCGAAGACTTGGTACTCAAGTTTATGCATGGCCTCTTGCCAAAGCAGTCCACCCCGGCATTTCTGCGCGCACCCTTACACCAGCGTGGCACACGCGATACAGACGGGTATGCGTTACTTGCATGGCGGCTATGCGTAATCAAAAAAGCGCGCGCCAGCCCCGCTCCTCGCGCATACAAAAAAGGCGTTATAACAGCGAAATGGCTGAAAGACCTCGCCCGACTTTCGGCATTCGATGATGGCCCCCGCCTGGCTCGCGAGCAACTTGGCATGGCTGGAATTACTTTGGTCATTGAGCCGCACTTCAAGGGCACTTATCTTGATGGAGCGGCTATGCTTGATGAAGGTCGCCCCATTGTCGCAATAACACTGCGCCATGATCGTTTGGACAACTTCTGGTTTGTGCTCATGCACGAACTGGCTCACGTTGCCAAGCATTTGGATGAGGCGCATCCGCTGTTTACCGATAACCTGGATAACCCCGCTGAACAAGATCGCCAAGAACGCGAGGCTGATGACATGGCAGGCGAAGCGCTCATTTCGCAAGCTGCTTGGAAAAAATCTGTTGCCCATACCAGCCACCAAAGCAAGGATGTAATTACGCTGGCGAACAAACTTGGTGTCCATCCCGCCATCGTTGCTGGCCGTATTCGGTATGAGACCAGGAATTACCGAATCTTAGCCAAGCTACTCGGCCATGGACAAGTTAGCCGACATTTTGCATAGCGCTATGACAACACATTTTTTGATTGTCCAGTCTGCTGCTGTATTTCAGGCGCAAAAAAATTTCTTGTATCGCCGAAAAATAGCAGGTTACTACCCGCCTTCGCGTTGGTGCCGAATAATTAAGATCAGTGCAACATTTTTTTTAACATCGAATTTATATAGCGCGATATAGCCTGTGCGTCCGCGCGAGATGATCAGTTCACGGTAGCCATGTTCGACAATGCGGCCAACCAAGGGGTGGTGTTGCAGGATTTGCAGGCCACTTATCAAGATAGCGCCTGTCTCGGATGCGGCATTTGGCTCGGTGGCAAGTAAAAAATCTGCGAGCCGTTCCAGGTCTTGTAGCGCGCGCGGGGATAAAATCAGGCGTGTCATGCCGGTAATTTTTTGGCTTTGGGGCGTTTGGCAGATTTGCCTTTTAATTTGGATTCCATGTAGCTGAATACTTCGTCAGCATCGTAGATCAGCCCATACTCTGCAACTTCTTGTTCGGCCATGACTGCGCTGGCAAGGAATTCCTGGCGGCGTTCTACCAAGGCAGTTTGCGCAGCCAGCGCTGCTATCATGAAAGCATGAGGAGCTTGATTTGCAGCTTCTGCGGCGGAGACAATGCGCGCTTTAA
>JAUSKS010000126.1 GCA_030646595.1 Gallionellaceae bacterium
TCTGGCTAATATTGAGAGGATGGATTAAGGAGTAGACATTCGTGCCTTGGATTGCTGGATAGCAATTGCACGCTTTGCTAGGGAAGCACTGATTTAATCTGTTTTTCAGCGCGCACACAGCTTGTTAATTTATCGCAGGGCGTAAAACCACCGGTTGCCGCATGATTTTATTGTGCTGAGTGCGCTCATTTCCTTGATTTTCCTGTTTCAGGACCCAACTCGGCTGTCAGCCGTTAATAACCATCGGCGTGCTAACATCAAATTGGCGAAACCAAAGAGTGAGAACAACTGAGCCGTGTTCTTACCCAGTCCCTTGTAACGTGCCTTGCGGTGAGAGAAGAGGTTCTTTACCACATGGAAAGGGTGTTCGACTTTGGCTCGAATACTGGCCTTGGCTTTTTCGATCTGTTCAAGCAACGCCCCCAAAGGCATTCCCGGCAAGGCTTTTCGTTTGCCCGGACGCAGCGCGATATGCCAGGTCACGGGCAGCTCAAGATTCTCTTCGCGCTTCTCAACACCTTGATAACCCGCATCACCGAAGACGTCTGTCTCGTCTCCATGCAGCAGTGCCTGCGCTTGGGTGACATCATGCACGTTGGCGGCAGTGCCGATCACGCTATGGACCAATCCCGATTGCGCGTCAACGCCAATGTGCGCTTTCATGCCAAAGTGCCACTGATTGCCTTTCTTGGTCTGGTGCATTTCTGCATCACGCTGGCCGTCTCGGTTTTTGGTTGATGAGGGCGCTGCAATAAGGGTTGCGTCAACGATTGTTCCCGCGCGCAGCAGCAAGCCTTGTGCGGCCAGATGCGCGTTGATGGCAGAGAAGATGGCCTCGGTCAGTTGATGGGTTTCCAGTAAGCGGCGAAATTTGAGCAAGGTGGTGGCATCGGGCGCGCTCTCCCGACCCAGGTCGATTCCAACAAAGCGGCGTATGGCTTGGCTGTCATAAAGGGCGTCTTCTATTCCTTCGTCAGACAGGCCAAAGCATTGTTGCGCAATGTACATGCGCAGCATGCGCTCCAAGCCTATGGGCGGTCGGCCTCGCCCGCCACTGCTGGGGTAATGTGATGCGATGACGGCGGTGAGCAATGACCATGGGGTGACGGCTTCTATGTCAGATAAAAAACGATCTCTCCGCGTTTGTTTTTTCTTCGCCGAATATTCTTGTTCTGAAAAGCTCGTTTGCATCAGGTCCCTCAGCTCATTATGTGACTGCTTGTATTATCTCAAAACAGATTGGTTTGGAGTGAATAAATCAGCGCTTCCCTAGGAAAAGATACGTCAGGTGCGCAATTAATAATTCCCTCTCCCAATCTCGGGTGCAGGGAATATAAGTTTTGTTTTCGAGTTTGTTGCAGGCAGGGAATAAGAACTAAGCAGCCTGCACCATAATCTCATCACGCTCGGCAATAATGTGATTATGCTCGTCCACATACACGAGTTGAGGGCGGAATTTTTGCAGTTCCAGTTCGGCATACATGGCATAGGTGGCGATAATCAATATATCGCCCGGATCCGCTTTATGCGCTGCGGCACCATTGACCGAGATAAGCCCCGACCCGCGTTGGGCGCGGATGGCATAGGTGGTGAAGCGCTCGCCATTGGTGACGTTGTAAATATCAATCTGCTGATACTCGCGGATGTCCGCAGCGTCCAGCAAATTTTCGTCTATCGCGCACGAGCCTTCATAGTGCAATTCCGAATGCGTGACATGCACCCGGTGCAATTTGGATTTCAACATGATTCTTTGCATAGCATTCCTCCTTAATGGAGAACAAGGTCGCGCATTATATAACGCTCACTGGCCAAGACCAACTTCCAGATTATCAATCAAGCGGGTCTTCCCCAGCCATGCTGCTGCCAGAACGACCAGTTTGTGCTGGCCCGCTTGCGGCTCAGCCAGATCAGCTTGCGCGCGTATTGTTACATAGTCTACGCGCCAGCCACGCGCACTCAACACTTCTGTGGCGGTTTTTTCTAGACTAGCCAAATCTTTTTCCTTGTTCAGCAGTTGTTGCCGCATTTGAAGCAGGGTTTGATACAGGAAAGCGGCTTCAGTTCGTTCAGCTGCATTCAAATACTGATTACGCGAACTCAGCGCCAAGCCATCCGACGCGCGTACTGTTTCGCCGCCTATAATCTCCAGCGGCAAATTTAATTGCGCCGCCATCTGCCGCACGATATGCAGCTGCTGATAATCTTTTTTGCCGAATACCGCGAGATGCGGCTGCACGATATTGAACAGCTTCAACACCACCGTGGCCATGCCGCGAAAGTGGCCGGGACGAAAAGCGCCGCACAGTTCGTTAGCAATGGGGGGTAATTCCACCATAATCTGTTGCGGCTGCGGATACAGATCGTGTTCACTGGGCGTAAATAATACGTCAGCCCCGCATTGCGCCAGCAGTTTGCTGTCCTGCTCCAACGTGCGCGGGTAGCGGGAAAAATCTTCGTTCACACCAAATTGCAAGGGATTGACGAAGATGCTCACCACCACACAGCCAACTCCGCAACCAGCTTGCTGGTTAGCGGATTGCGTACCTTTGGTGCACTGACCTTGCTCGCGCGCGATGCGCACCAGATCAAGATGGCCTTCATGCAAATTGCCCATGGTCGGAACGAAGGCGATGCTGGTTTCGCCGTGTAACCGCTGGCGCAATTCAGCAACAGTGGAAATGATTTGCATCAAGAATGGTGCTCCGCCACAGAAAATATGCGCACTTTTATCTTACGCCCAAGCCAGTTAATCCACCCCCAGCATAATTGGACAATGCTGACAAATGCTCTGTCAGGCGCTTTTTGTCAGGTGAAAGTGCGGCTTTCCAATCCAGCTCGTTTAGCTCGTGCCGTGGGGACTCTAAACTTCCCATTAGCAAAGCAAGCGCGCGATTCAGCCAATTTTTCATTTTGACGTTTTGAACTTAAATAAGAATATTTTATAAATCAATATGTTATGCGTGTAGTGTGTTTTGGTCACAAATAAAACCAACCTCAGCCGATTGGCTATCAGAAGCTGTGTTCCGCACCAGGAAATTTACCGGCCTTCACTGCGCCCACATAGCTCGCCACGGCATCGGCAATAGAAGCTGCATCCTGCATAAAATTTTTAACGAAGCGCATTTTTTTGCCGGGGTAAATGCCCAGCATGTCATGCAACACCAGCACCTGCCCGGAACAGCCCGCGCCTGCGCCTATACCTATGGTGGGAATGGCGACATTGGCAGTAATTTCCTCGGCCAGCAGCGCCGGGATGGCCTCCAGCACCAGCATTCCTGCACCCGCTTGCTCAACTGTTACCGCATCTTGCAGCAAGCGTTGCGCATCGGCATTATTTTTTCCTTGCACCCGATAGCCACCCATTTGATGCACGGATTGCGGCGTTAATCCGAGATGGGCACAGACTGGAATGCCGCGTTCGGTGAGAAAGGAAATCGTTTCCGCCATCACTGCGCCACCCTCGATCTTGACCATTTGCGCACCGGCAGCCATTAAGCGCGCAGCGTGAGCAAAAGTTTTTTTGGGGCTGACTTGAAAAGTGGAAAATGGCATATCGGTTATTACAAAAGCGCGCTGCGCACTGCGCGCCACGCAAGTGGTGTGGTAAACCATGTCGTCCAGGGTCACCGGTAAGGTCGTTTCATGCCCTTGCAACACCATGCCCAGCGAATCCCCCACCAGCAGCACGTCCACGCCTTGCACTTCAAGCAGTGCGGCAAAGCTGGCGTCATAACAGGTCAGCACGGCGATTTTCTCGCCTTTGTCGCGCAGGGTTTGCAGATTTGTTAAGGTTGTTCTCATCACGCTCCCATGCTGAAAAATTCTCTCGCCCCACGCATTGCTTCGATGCGTTGCAGCAGCAACGAAAAATCTTCGTCACTGTCCACAAAATTCAGGTTCTCGCTATTCACGATCAGCACTGGCGCGGCATCGTAGTGGTAGAAAAACTCACTGTAAGCCTGCGCCAGGCGCAGCAAATAGGAGTCTGCAATTTGCCGTTCGTAGGCTATGGCGCGGCGGCGCACACGCTCGATCAGCGTTTGTGGCGAGGCTTGCAGATAGATCACCAAATCCGGCGGCGGGGCCTGTGGGGCCAGACGGCAATGGATGGTCTGGTACAAAGCGAATTCATCGTCGGTTAAATTCAAGCGCGCAAACAACACATCCTTGTCGAATAAATAATCCGCGACCGAGCTGGTGCGGAATAAATCCAGTTGCGCCAGATCGCGCACTTCGTTAATGCGCTGGAACAAAAAAAACAATTGCGTGGGTAAGGCATGGCGCACCGGGTCTTGATAAAAATTTGCAAGGAAAGGATTTTCTTCCGGCTTTTCCAGCAGCGCAGTCGCGCCGGAATGTTCGGCGAGACGTCGCGTGAGGCTGGTTTTCCCCACCCCAATGGGCCCTTCAACCACAACGTAACGATATTTATCAGCCAACATCTGCAATACACTCCAGTTGTTGATTTACACATAGTTGCAAGGCATCTGCCGCCGGGCCTATGCCAGGAATCACACACTGCGGCACAATTTCCAGCAAAGGACGCAATACGAATGCACGGTG
>JAUSKS010000136.1 GCA_030646595.1 Gallionellaceae bacterium
TGGCATCTACTGCCAGCACCTTTTCACGATTTTGCGCGGCAGATTTACCCAAGGCCAGCGCGTTTTATAACAAGGCCAGCAAACTCGGATATCAGGAACGTATTTTCATGAATGGTGAAGAGAATGGAACGGAAGGCAGGGCGCTGGCGCATATTGCCACCGGGCCGGAAATGGGCACCAGCTATGAATTGCCCGCCTTGGGAAAATTCTCCTGGGAAAATGCAGTGGCTAATCCGCACAGCCAGAACAAAACGGTGGTGATGGGTACCGACGACGGGCAGAATGGCCAGGTCTATGTTTACATCGGCATGAAGCAGGCCAGCGGCAACCCGGTAGAGCAAGCAGGGCTGCGCCATGGCAAGTTGTATGGTATCAAAGTCAATGAAGTGTCGGATGAATCGCGTAGCAGTGTAATTGCGACCACACCATTCTCACTGGTAGATCAGGGCGATGTCAGCAGCTTGAGTGGTGCTGCTCTGGATGCGGCCAGCGAAACGGCAGGGGTGACTTCATTTCTGCGTCCGGAAGATGGTGCGTGGGATAGCAAAAACCCGAATGTGTTTTATTTTGTCACGACTGATCGCTATGGCCAAACCAAGGATGGCGTGGGCACACAGGAAGGACACAGCCGCTTGTACCGCTTGACCTTTAACGATATTGAGCAGGCTGAGCTGGGCGGGACGATTGAGACGGTAATAGAGGGCAGCGGACCTACCCAGATGATGGATAACATCACAGTCAACAAAAAGGGCAATGTGTTAATGCAGGAAGATGTGGGTGGGCAGGCACATAACGGCAAGCTGTGGGAGTTGGAGACCAAGACTGGTGTGCTGACACTGCTAGCCCAGCATGATCCGGCACGCTTCGGCAATCTTAACCTGGCTGCCACCGCGCCATTTAACAATGACGAAGAAAGCTCCGGCATCGTCGAGGTCAGCGACCTGGTACGAGATGCCAAGTGGTATCAAGGAAACTACCGTTATTACCTGGCGGATGTGCAAGCTCACTATACCATTGCGGGAGAGCTGGTTGAGGGCGGACAATTGTTGATGATAGCGGTGCCCAATAAAGCAGGATTAAAAGATCAGGATGATGAGTGAGTGATTAATTAATTGCGCTTAACTGCTAAGTAACAGCGTCCACTAATCGGGGAGAGTCGCAAGGTTCTCCCCGATTCTCTTTGCGAAGTATGTGTGCAGTTTGTTATTACAGGAAATCTATTTACTTGGTCAGCTCTAGTAACTGTTTAATCTCAGTGTGCAGTTGCGGCAGGTCAGTGTGGATAGTCTTCCAGATCATTTCCAGGTCGATTTTGAAATAGCCATGTGTAATGCGATTGCGCATGGCATATATAACTGCCCACTGAACTTCGGGGTGCGCCGTGGCAAAGGTGGCATGGTAGCGTTCAATGTTGTGAGCCGCTTCACCGATAATTTCAAAATTTCGTACTACCGCATCTTGCGTTTTTTGGTCATTCAGGAACGCAATTTCATCCGTGTCAGCAAGATAGCGGTCTATGCGCTCAATCGCTTCAAGAATATGTGCAAGGTAATCTGGAATGCGCAAAAAATCGGCCTTGCTCATACCATCTTGGCCTCGGTTAGCACTTGCGCGCGGAATTTATCGGGCAGGGCGTTGGGAGTTAATACATCAACGCTGATATTGAGCAATCGTGCGATTTCTACTTGTATTCTGGCGATGTCCATTAAAGTGGTTTCCGTAGTCGGTTCTACCAGCAGGTCGAGATCGCTGTCTTCAGTATCGTCACCATGCAGCGCAGAGCCGAACACACGTACGCTGGTAACGCGATGGCTGAGTGCGATACGACGGATTTCATCGCGGTATTGTTGTAGTGCCACTGAAGGGCGCATAGCATGATTCCTGTGTGGTTCTCGGCATTATAGCGGTTGAGGTGGTGGCGCGTCATGGGATATTCTCACCATGGATTGCTGTCGCCAGTCAAACCTAACTATTAGAGAGCACTATGTTGTTGCTGTACATCCTGGTAAAACGCCAGCATGCGTACCGCCAGTTTGATAGACGACCATTCATGCGCGTAGAGACGACCCGCTGCGCCCAAACGAGAGCGAGCTTCGCTATCATGCAGCATTTGTATTACTTTCCCCGAAAACTCATCTATATTTTCCTGCGCAATCCATACTCCAGCACCTTCGCGCAGTATATCGCGGGTGCCCATTTCTGCTGTGGATACCAAGGGTATGCCTTGTGCCATTGCTTCCAGCAAAACTAACCCCTGTGTTTCTGTGCGCGAAGAAAAAACAAAAATATCGGCGGCGCTATAACAATCATTCAGCTTGGTGTCGCGCTCCAGATAACCTATGAACATGACGTTGTGCGCCACGCCCAATTTTTCCACTTGATCATGCAGTCCTTTGAGAGCCGGGCCTTCGCCTGCGATGAGCAGAAGTATGTCGGGGATGGTGTGACGCACGCGTTCTACAATCTGGAGCAGGAAGCCGATATTTTTTTCATGCGCCACCCGTCCGACAAATAACAGCACCGGTCTTTGTTGTGCAATGCCATAGCTGTCACGAAAGCTGGGGCCATTGCCAGGCTGGAAGCTGGCTGCTCTCAACCCCGTTGGAATGATCTCCGCCAATGTACTTACGCCATAGCCGCGTAAAACTTCCATCATGGCGTGCGATGGGGAAATCATTCCATTCACGCTGTTGCCTTGGTGGCGCGAAAAACGGCGGGCCAGCATACTGGTCAGCTTTTTAGGCAGAAATGGCAAATAGTGATGCAGATATTCTTCAAAAAAAGTGTGGTAGGTTTCGACGCAAGGAATATTCAGCAAACGCGACAGTTTCAGGCCAAGATAATGTGCAACGAAAGGCGTCTGGATATGAATCAAGTCATATCGTTCTCTACGCAACTGCTCCAGTTGGCGCATGACCCAATTGAATTTCATCAGACGGTCTTCCGGGTCGAACGGGAGCGCGCGCGCAGGCACCCGCATGACATCACTTTCATCAATGCTCTTTACGCCATAATCCGGCGCAATGAGATGTACCGTGTGCCCCAACTTGCGAAATTCATCCCGGAAAGTTTCGATGGAAGTGGAAACGCCATTAACGCGCGGGAAATAAAC
>JAUSKS010000138.1 GCA_030646595.1 Gallionellaceae bacterium
CTTGGGGAGAGGGGCTAGGGGAGAGGGTTCGTTAAACATTTCGCAAATCTACATTCTCTTCTATCAAGCCCTGTTGCTTGACGGTCTGGTCCAACACTTGCAGCGTCTGCAACAGCGCCTTTAAATGTCCCAACGGGAAAGCATTCGGCCCGTCTGATAAGGCCTTGGCCGGGTCAGGATGAGTTTCCATAAACAGGCCGGACACCCCCGCCGCCACTGCCGCCCGCGCCAATACCGGCACGAATTCGCGCTGGCCGCCACTGACTGTGCCTTGCCCGCCGGGCAACTGCACCGAGTGCGTGGCATCGAATACCACCGGGCAGCCCGTGTTGCGCATCACAGCCAGTGAGCGCATATCTGATACCAGGTTGTTGTAACCAAATGAGGCACCGCGTTCGCATACCATGATGTTGTCCGTCCCGCTGGCTGCGCGCGCTTTTTCCACTACATGCTGCATGTCCCACGGCGACAGGAATTGTCCCTTCTTGATGTTCACCGGTTTACCACAGCGTGCCACGGCGTGTATGAAATCAGTCTGACGGCACAGGAAAGCAGGCGTTTGCAATACATCCACCACTGCCGCTACTGCGCTAATTTCTTCTATGCTATGTACATCAGTCAACACTGGCACGCCGATTTGTTTTTTTACTTTTTCCAGTATGCGCAAACCCTCATCCATACCAAAGCCACGAAAAGATTTGCCGGAACTGCGATTGGCTTTATCGTAGGAAGATTTGTAGATGAAGGGTATGCCCAGCGCGAGGCAGATTTCTTTAAGCCGCCCCGCCGTATCCAGCGCCATTTGTTCGGACTCGATTACACAGGGACCAGCAATCAGGAATAATGGGTGCTTGAGGCCGACTTCAAAGTTGCATAATTTCATGCTGTCTCCCTTTGCGTTACACGCACAGCCTGACCATGCTGTACCGCGGCCTCAACAAAAGATTTAAACAAGGGATGCCCTTCACGCGGCGTAGAAGTAAATTCAGGGTGAAACTGCACACCCATAAACCAGGGGTGTAATGTTTGCGGTAATTCCATCATTTCTGGCAGCGCCTCGCTGGGGGTGCGTGCGCTGATAATCAGCCCGGATTTTTCCAGCGCGGGTACGTAATAGTTATTCACTTCGTAACGATGACGGTGGCGTTCATTCACTTCCTCACCATAGATGCGCGCCGCCAAGGTGCCGGGTTTGACCGGACAGCGTTGTGCGCCCAGACGCATGGTACCGCCCAGATCAGAGGTGGCAGTGCGCGTTTCCACCTTGCCTTCGCGGTCATGCCATTCGGTGATCAACGCCACGACCGGGTGTTCGGTTTGCATATCAAATTCGGTGCTGTTGGCGTCTTGCATGCTTGCCACATGGCGCGCATATTCGATCACCGCCAACTGCATTCCCAGGCAAATGCCCAGATAGGGAATTTTATGTTCACGCGCATAGCGTATCGCCGCAATCTTGCCTTCGGTGCCGCGCTTGCCAAAACCGCCCGGCACCAATACCGCATCCAGACGATGCAAGCCATCCACTCCGCCACGCTCCAACACTTCTGAATCTATGTATTCGATATTAACGCGTGTGGAGGTATGTATGCCGGCATGACGCAAGGCTTCAATCAGCGATTTATAGGATTCGGTAAGGTCCACATATTTGCCCACCATGCCGATGGTAACTTCATGCTGCGGATTTTCCAAAGCGTGGTTGAGCCTGGCCCAGGCGGATAAATCGGTGGGGGGCAGTTGCAACCCAAGCGCCTCGCACACAATCCGATCCAGCCCCTGCTCATGCAGCATCTGCGGCACCATGTAGATGCTCTTTACGTCCCACATGGAAATAACTGCTTCTTCGCGTACATTGGAAAACAATGAAATCTTGGCGCGCTCATCATCTGGAATCGGGCGATCAGCGCGGCACAGCAAGGCGGTCGGGAAGATACCAATCTCGCGCAGTTTTTGTACACTGTGCTGGGTAGGTTTGGTTTTTAATTCGCCTGCGCTGGCAATATAGGGTACCAGTGTCAGATGCACATATGCCGTATCACTGCGGCCACGCCGCAAGCCCATTTGGCGCGCAGCTTCCAGGAACGGCAATGATTCAATGTCGCCCACGGTGCCACCGATTTCGACGATGGCCACGTCTGCCTGGCCATTATAGGAAGCTGCCGCGCCGCGTTCGATGAAAGCCTGAATTTCATTGGTGATATGCGGAATCACCTGCACTGTTTTGCCCAGATATTCACCGCGCCGTTCCTTGCGAATGACGCTGTCGTAAATTTGCCCGGTGGTAAAATTATTGGCCTTGCGCATTTTGGCCGACACAAAACGCTCATAGTGGCCCAGATCCAGATCCGTTTCCGCACCATCTTCAGTGACGAACACTTCGCCATGTTGAAACGGGCTCATGGTGCCGGGATCCACATTGATATAAGGGTCCAGCTTGAGTAGCGTTACTTTAAGACCGCGTGATTCGAGGATGGCTGCGAGTGAGGCGGCGGCGATTCCCTTGCCCAGGGAAGACACGACTCCGCCAGT
>JAUSKS010000148.1 GCA_030646595.1 Gallionellaceae bacterium
TTGTTCGCGCCGTCGGAGATCAGGTAAATGCCAAACTCGCCCTTGGGATGTTCCACCGCTGCATATGCTTCACCCGCAGGAACATGCATGCCCTCGGTAAATAATTTGAAATGGTGTATCAATTCTTCCATGTTTTGTTTCATGGACTCGCGGCTGGGCGGCGCGATCTTGTGGTTATCTACCATCACCGGGCCGGGATTGTTGCGCAGCCAGGTAATGCACTGCTGGATGATGCGGTTGGACTGGCGCATTTCTTCCATGCGCACCAGATAGCGGTCATAACAATCGCCTTCCACGCCCACCGGAATATCAAACTCCATGCGGTCATATACTTCATAAGGTTGTTTCTTGCGCAGATCCCAGGCTATGCCTGAGCCACGCAGCATGGGGCCGCTAAAGCCCAGCGCCAGCGCGCGTTCCGGCGTGACCACGCCTATGCCTACGGTGCGTTGTTTCCAGATGCGGTTGTCGGTCAGCAGGGTTTCGTATTCGTCCACACATTTGGGAAAGCGGTTGGCAAAATCTTGCAGAAAATCGAGCAAGGAACCCTGACGGTTCTCGTTCATGGCCTTGATCGCGGCTGCATTATGAATCTTGGAAGCCTGATACTGCGGCATGGTATCCGGCAGGTCACGATATACGCCACCCGGACGGTAATACGCTGCATGCAAACGCGCGCCGGATACCGCTTCGTAGGCATCCATCAAATCTTCGCGCTCGCGGAAGGTGTACAGAAACACTGTCATCGCACCTATATCCAGCGCATGCGCACCCAACCATAACAAATGATTAAGCACACGGGTAACTTCGTCGAACAGCACGCGGATATACTGGGCGCGTAGCGGCACTTCCAGCCCGACCAGCTTTTCTATGGCCATGACGTAGGCATGCTCATTGCACATCATGGAAACATAATCGAGACGATCCATGTAAGGAACCGACTGCAAATACGTTTTGTGCTCGGCCAGTTTCTCGGTGGCGCGGTGCAGCAAACCGATATGCGGATCCGCACGCTCAATCACCTCACCATCCAGCTCCAGCACCAGGCGCAGCACCCCGTGCGCTGCCGGATGCTGCGGGCCAAAGTTCATGGTGTAATTTTTAATTTCAGACATGATGGGCTTTCATCCCAGATTGTTCGTTAAAACTAAGGCTACAGTTCCTTCCCCCTTGCAGGGGGAAGGATAGGATGGGGGTAGAACAGTGGGAAGGTAGCACTTCTACCCCCTCCCTAACCCTCCCCCTGCAAGGGGGAGGGTACATTTTATCGGGATTCATTTCAGTCCCCCATAATGTTCTTCACGCACAATACGCGGAGTCACTTCGCGTGGCTCTATGGTCACCGGCTGATAAATCACGCGCTGCTGCTCCGCGTCATAGCGCATTTCGACATTGCCGGATAAGGGGAAATCTTTGCGGAAAGGATTACCGACGAAGCCATAATCAGTAAGAATGCGGCGCAAATCGGGATGGCCGGTAAACACGATGCCATACAGGTCAAACGCCTCGCGCTCATACCAGTTGGCGCACGGCCAGATCGGCGCTACCGAATCCAGTATGGGCAAGCTGTCATCCTGGGCAAACACGCGCACCCGCAGACGCACGTTGTGTTTGATCGACAGCAGATGATAAGCCACGGCAAAACGGGAAGGGAATAAATCCGGCACAAGATCAGACTTGAGATAGGCTCCACCTTCGGATAAATCACTGCCGTAGGTAGAATAATCCAGGCCGCACAAATCTATTAATTGCTCGAAATGCAAATCAGCATCATCACGCAAACGTGTCAGCACACTCAACATATCGCCAGCGCGAATTACCAGCGTCACTTCTTTCAGTTGCTTGTCCAGACTGACTATCTGACTGGAAAATTTCTCGTTCAGCTTTGCGGTTAACAGGTTTAAATCAGCAGCCATGGTAGTCCTTAACGCGCAATGGTGTTGGTTCGTTTAATTTTATTTTGCAGCTGGATAATGCCATAGAGCAAGGCCTCAGCGGTCGGCGGACAGCCCGGCACATATACATCAACCGGCACGATGCGGTCACAGCCGCGCACCACCGAATATGAATAGTGATAATACCCACCGCCATTAGCGCAAGAACCCATGGAAATCACCCAGCGCGGCTCAGCCATCTGGTCATACACTTTGCGCAAGGCAGGTGCCATCTTGTTACACAAGGTACCGGCCACGATCATCACATCCGATTGGCGCGGACTGGGACGGAACACAATACCAAACCGGTCTAAGTCATAACGCGAAGCGCCCGCCTGCATCATCTCCACCGCGCAACAAGCCAAACCAAAAGTCATCGGCCACAGCGAGCCGGTGCGAGTATAGTTGATGAGCGTATCCAGCGAGGTGGTAACGAAGCTTTTTTCAAGTACGCCTTCAATCCCCATGACAGCCCTCCAATAAACTATAGCGCGGCAAATAATTATTTCTGCCCAGCCGCAACTGAGCGCATGCGGCACTCGCGGGCGGTCGCATCCCCGCTACGCGGGGCCCCTGCTTCCTGCTCATGCCTTTACTCCCATTCCAACGCTCCCTTCATCCACTCATATATAAATCCAATGACCAGAATACCCAGGAAGACCAGCATGGAAATAAAACCGAACATGCCAATTTCCTTGAGCACGACCGCCCATGGAAACAGGAAGGCAATTTCCAGATCGAACAGAATAAACAGAATAGCCACCAGATAATAGCGCACGTCAAATTTCATGCGCGCGTCTTCAAAGGCTTCAAAGCCGCATTCATATGGCGACAGTTTGGCGCTATTGGGGCGATGGGGCGCGATCAAGCGCCCCAATATCAATGGCACCACCCCCACTGCTAAACCTACGCAGATAAACAACAGCACCGGAAAATAATTTTCCAACATCTGAAATCTCCACTTTTTTATCTTGCCTATCGCGGGCACGGCACACCGTGCCCCTATGGGATGTTACTGGTGCGGGGCAAGGGACTCGAACCCTCACGTCCTTACGGACATAGCCACCTCAAGGCTACGCGTCTACCAATTCCGCCAACTCCGCATTTCTTTATTTTTATTTTATTTGGGTATGTCTTGCGATTTGGAACCGCCCACCTCGCTGCCCGGTGCCACAGGCGCAGCCTGTTCTACCGGTTTGCTTATTTCATGCGTATCCATGACCCCCAAGGACTTGGATGGCTGCGCATAAAGATAAGTCAGCGCCATGCTGGTAATAAAAAACACGGTTGCTGCCACTGCCGTACTGCGACTCAGGAAATTAGCCGATCCGCTGGAACCAAACACGCTGCCCGCAGAACCCGTGCCAAACGCCGCCCCCATGTCTGCACCCTTGCCATGCTGTATCAGCACCAAGCCGACCAGTATGACGGCAGTTATTACATGTATCACCCAAACTATATTTTCCACGCGCTACCTCAAATATATATAGATTAATTTTGCCCGGCCTGAATTAACTTTGACCGGCTCGGCAAATTGCCAAAAATTCTTCTGCCACCAATGACGCGCCACCTATCAGCCCGCCGTCTATGTCCGGCATGGTAAACAGTTCCGCCGCATTGGATGCTTTGACGCTACCCCCGTAAAGTATACACAAGCCTTGCGCAACTTGCCCATCCAGGGCGGCAATGCGCTGGCGGATGAAGGCATGCACTGCCTGAGCCTGCTCAGGCGTTGCCGTTTTGCCCGTGCCTATGGCCCATACCGGCTCATAGGCCAGCACCGCCTTACGCAAGGATTGCACCCCTGACAGCTTGATTACCGCGTCCAGCTGCTCTGCTACCACAGCCTCAGTGATACCGTTCTCACGCTGAGCCAGCGTTTCGCCTATACACAATATAGGT
>JAUSKS010000159.1 GCA_030646595.1 Gallionellaceae bacterium
CTGGGGTGGGGATGGGGTATGAAAGCCACGCAATTCAAACCTTTACCCCATCCCCATCCTAACCTTCCCCTTGAAGGGGAAGGAATGGTTGTGTGGCTTGCGAGTGATTTTTTCGCTTAGCCGAGTGCCATGACCATCAGTAGCCATCCCCTATCCACAGCCTGATTAGTGGCCCAGCTTTGGTACAATCACGTCTTTCTCCTCCGCATCTTGCAGATGCCCCATAAGATAACAAATGGAACTCGCAAAAAGTTTTGATCCGCAAACCATCGAAGCAAACTGGTATCCCATCTGGGAAAACGCTGGTTATTTTCAGGCCGGGCTGGATACGCATAAAACCGAAAATTTCTGCATCCTGCTGCCGCCGCCCAATGTCACCGGCACGTTGCACATGGGGCATGGTTTTAATCAGACGTTGATGGACACACTCACGCGCTACCATCGCATGCGCGGCGACAATACTTTATGGCAGCCCGGTACCGACCATGCCGGCATTGCCACGCAAATCGTGGTGGAACGGCAACTCGATGCGCAGGGCATCTCGCGCCACGATCTGGGACGCAAAAAATTTATCGACAAAGTATGGGAGTGGAAAGAATACTCCGGTAACACCATCACTCGCCAGATGCGCCGCCTCGGCACTTCGCCGGACTGGTCGCGCGAACGATTTACCATGGACCCCAGTTTGAACAAAACCGTCACCGAAACTTTTGTGCGGCTGTATAACGAAGGTCTGATTTATCGGGGCAAGCGTTTGGTGAACTGGGACCCCACTCTGCATACCGCCGTGTCTGATCTGGAAGTGGTGCAGGAAGAAGAAGACGGTTTTATGTGGCATATCCGTTATCCTTTGGTCGAACTCGATACAGTGCATGGCTTGACCCATCTTACCGTTGCCACCACGCGTCCGGAAACCATGCTGGGTGACGTGGCAGTGATGGTGCATCCAGAAGACGAGCGCTACCAACACCTGATCGGCAAGAAGGTGAAGCTGCCTTTGTGTGATCGCGACATTCCTGTCATTGCTGATGAATACGTAGATAAGGATTTTGGCACAGGTGTCGTGAAGGTCACGCCTGCCCATGATTTTAACGACTACGCAGTAGGGCAGCGGCACAAGCTGGCGCAGATTTGCATACTGACCCTGGATGCAAAAATAAATGAATATGCGCCTGAACAATACCAAGGCATGGATCGTTTTGCAGCCCGCAAAAAAATAGTCGCTGATCTCGATGCCGCAGGTCTGTTGGAAAAAGTCGACAAACACAAACTCAAAGTGCCACGTGGCGACCGTACCGGCGTGATCATCGAACCCATGCTGACTGACCAGTGGTTTGTGGCCATGAGCAAACCGGGTGTCAATGGCCACAGCATCACTGCGCAGGCGCTCGAATGTGTGGCATCGGGCGAAATCAAGTTTGTACCGGAAAACTGGGTGAACACTTATAACCAATGGCTGAACAACATTCAGGACTGGTGCATCTCGCGCCAACTGTGGTGGGGACATCAGATTCCGGCGTGGTTTCCTGCGGAATTTACAGCGGAACAAGTACCCTACGTCGCACATAGCGAAGAAGAAGCCTACGCTTTAGCCAAGGCCGATGGTTACACTGGGAAGCTGAAACGCGACGATGATGTGCTCGATACCTGGTTCTCCTCCGCGCTGTGGCCGTTTTCTACGCTGGACTGGACGGGCGACAAATCAAAAGATGAGCAGAATTTGTTGCTGCAAAAATATCTCCCCTCTTCAGTGCTGGTCACTGGCTTTGACATCATCTTTTTCTGGGTCGCGCGCATGGTGATGATGACCAAACACATCACCGGAAAAATCCCGTTTAAGGACGTGTATGTGCATGGCCTGATCCGCGATGCGGAAGGCCAGAAAATGTCCAAGTCCAAGGGCAATGTATTGGACCCGATTGATCTGATTGACGGTATAGCCCTCGATGAACTGGTGAAAAAGCGCACCACTGGTTTGATGAATCCCAAGCAAGCGGAACAGATCGAAAAGCGCACCCGTAAGGAATTCCCGGCAGGCATTCCAGCTTTTGGTACCGATGCGTTGCGTTTTACCTTCGCCTCACTGGCCTCGCCCGGACGTGACATTAAATTTGATATGCAGCGCTGTGAAGGCTATCGCAATTTCTGCAACAAATTATGGAATGCCACACGCTTTGTCCTGATGAATTGCGAAGGGCAGGATGTGGGCCTGGATGAAGAAAACCCCCTCTCCCTTCGGGGGAGGGCTGGGGTGGGGGAACACGCGGAAACTCACCTCAAATTTTCTGCGGCTGATCAATGGATGGTGAGCCGTTTGCAACAAGCTGAAGCAGAAATCGCGCAACATTTCGCCGATTACCGTTTTGATCTAGCCGCACGTACGCTGTATGAATTGGTGTGGGACACTTATTGCGATTGGTATGTGGAGCTGGCTAAAGTGCAACTGCAGGATACAGGATACGGGATACGGGATGCAGAAGCAGGGCAGCGCGCTACGCGGCGCACTTTGGTGCGTGTGCTGGAAGCGATACTGCGCCTGGCACATCCGCTTATTCCGTTTATCACTGAAGAGCTATGGCAGAAGGTTGCGCCGCTTGCGGGGAAAAAGGGCAGCAGTATTATGTTGCAGCCTTATCCGCAGGCGGACAAGATGCGTATTGATCAAGATGCCATCGAGCAGATTGGGCTGCTGCAAGAAATGGTGAATGCTTGCCGCAAGCTGCGCAGTGAAATGAATCTATCTCCAGCGCAGCGTGTGCCATTGATAGCCAGTGGCGACGCGGCCACGTTAACCAGCTGGGCACCTTATCTGCAAGCGCTGGGAAAATTGAGCGAAGTCAGCGTAGTGAAGGTATTGCCGGATACCGATGCGGCGGTTGCTGTCGTCGGCAATTTCAAGCTAATGCTGAAAATTGAAATTGACGTGGCTACGGAATGCGAACGGCTGGATAAAGAGATTGCCCGCCTGTCCGGTGAAATTGCCAAGGCGCAAGCCAAGTTAGGCAATGCCAGCTTTGTCGAACGCGCCCCCGCGCAAGTGGTGGAGCAGGAGCGCAAGCGTATGGAAGATTTCGGCGCTACGCTGGGTCAATTGCAAACTCAGCGCAGCAAGCTGGGTTAATTACTGGGTTACCGCTTGCCCGGCCTGCATCCACGCGGTAATGCCGCCCTGTAGATTGTACACCTGGGTAAATCCCTGGGCCGCAGCAAAGGCGGCGGCCTGCGAGGAGCGCCCGCCCATTTGGCAATAAAACACAATCGGGGCCGCATGATCCATTTCATTGAGTTGCATAGGTAGCAAATGCAAAGGCAGCTTGACTGCGCCTGCAATATATCCGCGTGCTGTTTCTGCATCGGTCCGTACATCGATCAAACAAATGCCTTGGGCCAGTTGCGATTGCAACTCCGCCACGTTCATATTTTTAAATGTGCTCATCAATATTATCCTGTAAGTTTGATAACCTCGATTATACCGGGGAACAAGGGCTATTCCGACATGGGGAACCTCAAATTAAAGCGGGTATCATACGGGCTATGAAAAATTTAATATTCGTTCTGTGCTGCCTGAGTGTGCTGCCATGCCATGCCGAAGGGCTGCCTGACCTGGGTGACGTGTCGCAGGCGGAATTATCACCACAGCAGGAAAGAGAAATTGGCGAACAAAGCATGGTCGAAATCCGTGCCGACAAAAGCTATCTCGACGATTCTGAAATCAATGATTACCTGAACCAGGTAGGCTATCAATTGGTAGCGAACAGCAATGAGCCGGGACAGGAATTTAATTTCTTTGCGCTGAATGACAACACCATTAATGCCTTTGCGCTGCCCGGCGGGTTCATCGGGGTCAACAGCGGCTTGATTTTGACTACGCAAAGCGAATCGGAGTTAGCTTCGGTGTTGAGCCATGAAATTGCCCACGTCACACAACATCATTTGGCACGTATGGTGTCCGGGCAAAAAATAGATACCCTGGCTTCCATGGCGGCTATCGCAGTTGCCATTCTTGCGGCGCGCAGCAACCCCGATGCAGCACAAGCTGCCATTATTGGTGTGCAGGCAGGCAGCATACAGCGGCAATTAAATTTCACCCGCACCCATGAACAGGAAGCGGACCGCATTGGGTTGGCCACCCTGCAAAAAGCCGGGTTTGATACGCGCGCCATGCCCGCTTTTTTTGAACGCATGCAGAAAGCTACGCGTTTGCAGGAAGGTAATATGCCGTCCTATCTGCGCACTCACCCGATTACCAGCGAGCGCATTGCGGACATTGCCAACCGGGTGCAACAGCTGCCTTATCATCTGGTGGCCGATAATCTCAATTATCACTTGGTACGGGCCAAGCTGAATGCTTTGCAGAAGAGTCCGCAAGAAAGGGTGACCTTTTTTAAGGGGGCACTGGGGGAGCAAAAATTTGGTAACCAGATTGCTCAACGCTATGGTTTGGCCTTGGCGCTACTGCGCAGCGGCCAAGCAGAGCTTGCGGCACAGGAATTTGCGCCGTTGCAGAAACAGGTGTCACAGAACCCGATAATCGCTACACTGGCAGGGCAAATCAGGCGGGCGGACAAAACCGACAAAAAGCTCACCGAATTTTATCGTACGGCCACCCAGAATTTTCCGCAGCATCGCGCGCTATTTTATGACTATGCCGAACTATTATTGCAGGACAAACGCTTTGAGGATGCCCTCAAGTTGCTTAATGAACAAATCCTTACTCATCCCGACGACCCCAGCCTGTATGAATTGCAAGCGCGCACTTTTATGGCCCTGGGCAGGCCCCAACAAGAGCATCACGCACTTGCCTATGCTTATGTGCTACAGGGGAATCTTTATGGCGCAATTGATCAATTGGAGCTAGCCAAACGGATGGGTAAGGATTTCTATGAATTGTCGGCGATTGAAAGTGAGCTGAAACAATTTCGCGAAGTGGCAGCAGCCCATAAGAAGAACAAGAAGCAATAACCCGGCCATTTGCCAGGGGCAGGAAAAAATAAATTTTATTATAAGGGGTCTTGTTATTGCTACGCGGGCTTGCTAGAGTGCGCATGTCTTTCCAACCACAAAGGGCCAGCACCATGAATAAAGCAGAACTGATAGACGCAGTAGCGAAGTCCACCAAAAATTCCAAATCCGGGGTCGAAGAAACTTTAAACGCGATCATGGCGGCTGTTCAAGCCTCATTGGTCAAAGGCGATGATGTGCAATTGATCGGTTTCGGTACCTTTGCCGTTCAAGCCCGCGCTGCCCGTATCGGACGCAATCCAGCAACTGGTAAAGAATTGAAAATACCAGCCAAGAAAGTTGTGAAATTCAAGGTGGGCAGCAAAATGAAAGATGCTGTCGCTGGCGGCAAATCCAAGAAGAAATAAGTTTGTATATAGCGGTCGGTTTACCCGACCGCTAGCTTCCCTTCTAGCTTATTATTCAGCTGCTTTTTCCGCAGCTCGTACCATGTTGGCCACTAAGATGGTAATGGTCATCGGGCCGACGCAGCCGGGAACAGGGGTAAGATAGCCTATACTTTTTTGTGCTATCGATCCATCGTGCCTATCAGCCTGCCATTAGCCAAGCTGGTTTATCCCTATGTTTATTACTGCGGCATTTTTATGGCGCTGCATGCTTCTGTGAAGTCGAGTAGGG
>JAUSKS010000160.1 GCA_030646595.1 Gallionellaceae bacterium
ATATAGTCTGTGGATCATAGGATATTCGCTCGCTCAAGGTTCAAACCGACATGATTTTCCCATGCCTACAGTAGGGACTCAATTTCAGCTTACATCGTCCCCAAGGCAAACGCAACGATTCGGCAGCCCGTGATTTGTGCAGGCTATTAAGTATCTGAATAATAAGCAAAGACCGCGCTGGGCGGGTGAAGACGTCAAGGTTGGTGGGCACGTTTACAGGCATCTGTACGCGAAGACATGCTGTATTAAATTCACCATATTTTCTGCTAGTATTCCCGCTTGCCCAACGGTTAATGCACTTGTGATTGCATTACAGTAGGGCAAAGAGGGGGGCTATTCCAAGTTGTATATTATAGTTTTATCTTAATTCATTTCTAATTTGAAACGACCAATCCCCTCCCCTTCAAGGGGAGGGTTAGGGTGGGGATGGGGCGGAAGCCATTTGCAAAGCCATTCCCCATCCCACCCTTCCCCTTGAAGGGGAAGGAGTCGCACTAAGCGTTTCTGTCTGGAAATGGAATTAGGGTTTTATCGAAATTTGACTTGCCAACCAGGAGAAATAAATGGGAAAACTTGAAATTTTGTCGAACGCTAATCCGCTGGAAATGGAATATCAGCAGTTATCTACTCGCTTTGATCCGGAATATGGAATCTTGTGGTCATTTATGAACCCGCAAGAAGTGCCTTGCTTCAATCTGAATTTACTTACAGAGTTACAGCTCTATCATCAATCTGTCGAAGACAGCGGGGGCGCTATATGGGTGGCTGAGGAGTTGCGGCCTATACATTATATCGTCCTGGCTTCGCAAACTCCTGGAGTCTTCAATCTGGGTGGGCAGCTTTCCTTGATTAGCCAATTAGTAAGAATGAAAGACCGCCAGGGATTGATGCACTACGCGACCATGAGTATCAATGCCATGATGCCTAGAATCAATCATTACAACTTGCCAGTCATAACCATTTCATTGATGCAAGGTGATGCCTTGGGAGCAGGGTTAGAGGCCGCTTTAACCAGCGATATTATTATTGCCGAGCGTAGTAGCAGAGCAGGGTTCCCTGAGATTTTATTCAACTTGATTCCGGGGCATGGTGCATACAGTTTGGCAGCTCGAAAACTTGGGGCTGCTGCGGCTGAGAAGATGATTCTGGGCGGTAAAATATACAGCGCAGAAGAGCTGCATGAACTCGGGTTGGTAGATATGCTGATAGAAGATGGAGAAGGTGAAGATGCAGTATATGACTACGTCAGAAAGCAATACCGTCGTTCCAATGGTTATCTGGCTTTGCAACGGGCGCGGCAGCGCTTTAATCCGGTAACTTATCAGGAATTGCTGGATATCACCACCATCTGGGCGGATGCGGCGCTGCAATTGCGTGAAAGAGATATTAAAGTAATGGAACGCTTCATACATTCCCAGAAAAAATATATGGGGCCACAACATGCCGCACCATCATCTTCAGATAGGGAAATGGAACTTATATATGGCGGTGAAATGGATAGGCGGCAAACCGTGTGACATCAAAGGTGTTGTTCATCTTGTGATGTCTCTACTCTTTGTGCTAACTCCAGATATTGCAATAATGCCTGATGGGTTAATTTGAAATTAGCCAGTGCCTTGCCCAATAAAATACTGGCTGAAGCATGCCAGCCAGCTGAGTTTAGTTGAGCAATCTCGCGACATATTTTCAGAAGTATTTCCGCGCCTATATTGCCCGCACTTCCTTTCAGAGTGTGGGCTTTTTCTTTGAAAGCCACAAATTCATGCCGTTCCAGTGCTGTTTGCATATCTGCCAATGTTCGCTCACTTTCAGTAATGAATCCGCGGCTCAAATTATCCACGAATTTTATGCCTCCAAGTGACTCCAGCTTACGCAAGGTATTTTCATTGAGTAATATTTCCTGAGGAAAGAGGGTCGGAGTGGCAAGCGTAGCTTGAGATTTGGCCTTAACATGAGCTACGGTCAGTTGAGCAACAGTATCCAGCAAAGCATGGGCATTGATGGGCTTACTCAGAAAAGCATTGATCCCTGCTTCCTCGCATTCCTGCCTGGCTTCCAGCGTGACATTGGCTGTCAATATGGCAACGGGAAGATAAGGCGCATGACGGTTGGTTGCCCGGTATATTTTGACTACCTCCAGTCCGCCCATGGCAGGCATATACATATCCAGTATGGCCATGTCATATTGTGCGCTTTCCAGTTTATCCAATGCTTCTTCACCATTTTCCACGACCTCCACTCGATGACCCGCGCGCTCAAGTATCTTGGAAATGATTTTGCGATTGGTACCGTTGTCATCAGCGACCAGAATATGGAGACCGCGTTTAGCCAGTGTGTTTCGTTCGTAATGCTCGCGGAAGGAAATGACGCTGCTTTCAGGCAGGGGTGCCATGACTCCATGCAGCGCACTAAAGAGCAAAGTTTTATCCAGGGGCAGCTTGAGCGAGCAGGAATATCCTATGGCAAGTAGCTCTTCTTCACTATGGCTAGGCAGTTCGGTATAAGTCAAAATTAACGATACATCTTTTGCAGAAAATTGCGCCCAAAGGTGTTTGGCAAACTCTTGCGTATCTATCTCGACATTTTGCGGAGCAGCCAGGACCACCAGATTTTTCTGTTGATCGGAGATCATGTGTGTCAGGCGAGAGAAAAAACCAGCCAGGGATTCAGTGTGGCTAAAGCGTACTCCCCAACCTGTCAGGTGGCTGGCAATGGCTGTGCATTCATCAGCATTTATTCCCATCGCCAGCACAGTCATTTTCTCCAGCGTAGGCTGCGCCGCAAGTACATTATTTTCGGCTTGTTTGGCAAAAGGCAGCACAAACCAGAAGGTGCTGCCTTTTCCTAGCTCACTCTGTAATCCAATTTTCCCACCCATAAAATGGACGAGTTGTTTGGAAATGGTCGTGCCCAAGCCGGTCCCGCCATATTTACGGGTGATATTTGCATCAGCCTGGGTAAAGCTTTCAAAAATAGTTTGCTGTGCTTCCCGGGCAATGCCTATTCCGCTATCAATAACTTCAAATTTGAGATGGGCAGCCTTCTCATATTGGCTAAGCGTGGTGATTCGTAACTCTACTGCGCCATGGTCGGTAAATTTGATTGCATTCGCCACCAGGTTGATCACTACTTGGCGCAGGTGTTGGGAATCACCGCGCAACAGAAAGCAAGTTTCAGGAGAAAAATGCACACTCAGGCGCAACCCTTTTTTTCAGCTTGCGGCAAGAACATATCCATGATGCTGTTAATCAAGCGATGTAAATCGAAATCTACTGTTTCCGCAACCAGCTTGCCACTTTCTATGCGAGAAAGATCCAGCACATCTTCGATCAGTTTGAGTAGTATGTGTCCAGAATTTCTAAGGGTTTGCACCAGGTCTTTTTGTTCACCATTGAGTGGGGTTTCCAGGATCAAGTCACTGGCACCGATCACGCCATTTAAAGGCGTACGCATTTCATGGCTCATGTTTGCCAGAAAACGGCTTTTTGCCTGGTTGGCTTCCTCAGCGTGGGTAATAGCTTGACTTAGACGCTGTAATAACCGGAAAGTAAAAAGTGGAATGGCAATTAAGGTGAGTAATAATCCTGCCGCAAGATAAGCATGCGTTAACCAATAATCATTCAGGAAGACAACCCCGCTAAAGCCAAATACACTTATGATTTGAGCTCGAAGTAGGGACTTGGAACCATAACGTAATCCGTTTCCCACAATCAACCAAAGATAAATGCCAAAAAACAGTGCGCCGACTTCTCGTGTCATTAACATGACATAGCTGACTGCACTTACGTCAGCAATCATCGCCAACAACTGCCTGGTGGGAGAAGGTTGTTTACTGCGAAAAATGGCAACTACCAGCAATGTGGAAAAAAATGAAAACCCGAACGAAAAGATAAGAACAGGTAGTTGGATGGGTGCATGGCTGTCAGCGTAAAATACAAACGCCAAATAAGCAGTCACTGCTAGAGAAAAAACAATCCTTATCAGAGCCTGCTCATGCTCTCCTCCTTTTTCCCTGACCTGACGCAGAAAAGTACTTAGTCGTCGGACCATAAAGGTACCTGCTGCGGTTGCGGATCAAAAATATCCTGGAATTGCTCTTGTATCTGGGCGATCTGGTCCAGTCGAGTGATGAAACCTTCCACGCATTCCGGATCGAAATGTTTTCCTTTGGCAGCACTCAAGTGAGCAAAGGCTTCTTCATTTGACCAGGCTTGTTTATAAGGGCGTTGCGAGGTCAAGGCGTCATACACATCGGCTACCGCTACGATGCGGGCTTCCAGGCAAATTTCCTTGCCCTTTAATCCTTGCGGGTAGCCGCTGCCGTCGTATTTTTCGTGATGCGCCAAGGCAATTTCAGCCCCCAGATTGATATATTTTGACGGACTGTTGTGCAGAATTTTATAGCCTATGGTGGCATGGGTTTTCATGATTTCAAATTCTTCCGGAGTCAACCTGTCTGCTTTCAGCAGGATAAGATCGGAGATGCCGATCTTGCCGATATCATGCATGGGCGCGGCCACTTCAATCAAATTGCATTTCTCCTCAGGCAGGTGCAATGATTCAGCTATCAAGCGCGAATACTTGGCCATGCGGATAATATGGTTGCCGGTTTCTTCATCGCGATATTCACCTGCTTTCGCCAAACGGAATAAAGTTTCCAGTTCGCGGTCGCGTATACGTTGGGTCGCGCTGGAAATGGCGTGTTCCAGAAATTGTGAACGGTTCAGGATAATTTTCTGCTGCATGCGCAGTGCCAGCATGTTCTGGCAGCGCACACCGCATTCATAAGGATCTATGGGCTTGGTAATGAAGTCAGTCGCACCTGCTTTCAGCGCCTGATAGCGGATTTGTTTATCTTCCAGCGCAGTAACGATCACAATAGGCACCCCTTCCATGGAGGGCATGCGTTGCATTTGCTTCATGACTTCCAGGCCTGACATGCCATTCATCATGTAGTCCAGCATGACTAGATCTGGCTGATTTGTTTTTGCCCATAGCAGCGCAGGGATGGGTTCTGCAAAAGCCTGCACGGTGATATTTTTTTGTATGCCATGCACGACCTGCTCCAGTATTCTCCTGCTGGTAAATTCATCATCCAGGATTAATATGGTGGGAGCTGAAATATTAGTAAAATTTTGATCAATTATCTCGAAAGGCATGCTGTACCCCCGTACAAAGCTTAATTTGCCGACCAGACAGCCCGGGCAGGCAGAAACTTGCCCGGATGGACGATGCGTCATAAGTATTAATCAAAATAGAATTCATCCTGCATTTTCCCTATGCTGCCGTCAAGTACAATCCGACAAGTGTAGCGATATGTAGATAAGATTTAGTTATTTCACTTATTCCCCAGCGCATGAGCACCAAAAGAATCGTATAATTACGCCTCAAAAAAATGCTAGGCCCGGTAAAGCCGGGCTTTTTACACATAGCGACATAAGTCTACTGCGCGAACTTGATCCGGGTCGGTGCGGTGCTCGGAATCCTCATGTACTATTGTGTACATTCCGGTTCCTGCGCTCCGTTCCGACCCGGCTCAAATCCGCTCGCTACGACTTCTGTCACTATGTATCACTGGAATTGCGGGCAGCTCAACTGCGCGCCACGATTAGGAGTCGGTATTGCATGAAAAGTTTAACTAAAAAGGCAGTGCCCGATTTGGTGCTGGGCTTCGGACTGCGTTTTGAAGAGATATATGACCGGGATGGGTTGCACCGCCTGGATTCGAGCTTTGTTAGCTATCTGGCGGAAAGCCAGCCAGCGTTGGCAGAAAGGCTGTTGGCGGCGCGTAGCGCGCTGGAGCATGAGTATAAGCTGGAAGAATCGCAGTTGATTATCGAACTGGCCCCGTATGTGGAAGAATTTATCGGACATTTGTTTGGTATAGAGCCGCAACTGCGCGCCCTGGCCGAACGGCATAATGAATTGGCGCCCTTGTTCAGTTGCAAACGGCTTTTTGTGCAGCGCAAAGCGGTGCAAAAATACAAGGCAGAAGCGGCAACTTTGGATGGCGATGCGCTGGCCGCGCAGTTAAATGCACTTTTCGGTCATACTGGCTGTGGCGTAGATGAGTTGCAGTTTTCCAAACACGTAAATAAGTGGCTGGATGCAGAAGCAGAGCATGCCGACGCGCTCGATGTCGCCATGCGTTATGCAGCATGGGCCACGTTGACGCCAGCCGGGAAAAAACGTCATGGGCAGGGTGTGTTATTTAGGGTGCCGAGCAAGCTCGATTTTCAGCGTTTAGTCCCCATTATTCCGGTAGAGTATGTTGCGTACACTGCCCATAAGCTGGCTGATAGCCATTTGCGCCAGCGTGAGGGCTTTGCCTTAACCGACCAAGGCACCAACCTGGCTGGTGCGTTGGGCGAAGCCAATTACTGCATCTGGTGTCACGAACAAGGCAAGGATTCCTGCTCGCATGGCTTGCGCGAAAAAGAAACCGTGCCAGGTACACCCGCTCCATTCAAGAAAAGTGTGTTCGGTACACCCCTGGCAGGATGCCCGCTGGAAGAAAAAATTTCCGAGTTTCACAAAGTAAAATCCTCCGGTCTGGCGGTTGGCGCGCTGGCGATCATCGTGGTGGATAACCCCATGCTTGCCGCCACTGGCCACCGCATTTGCAATGATTGCATGAAGTCGTGCATTTACCAAAAACAGGAACCGGTCAATATTCCGCAGGCGGAAACGCGTACGCTGAAAGACGTGCTGGAACTGCCCTGGGGTTTTGAAATTTACAGCCTGCTGACGCGCTGGAATCCACTCAACATCCGCCGTCCTTTCCCGCATGCGGCTACAGGCAAGCGTGTGTTGGTAGTGGGCATGGGCCCGGCGGGCTTCACCCTGGCGCATCATTTAATGAATGATGGTCATGCCGTGGTCGGCATAGATGGACTGAAAATAGAGCCTTTGCCTGCTGACGTGAGCGGGGTGGAGCCCGGCGGACAGCGCTGCGCATTTACGCCCATATATGATGCCACCAGCTTGATGGAACCGCTGGATGATAGAGTCATGGCGGGTTTCGGCGGTGTGGCGGAATATGGCATCACCGTGCGCTGGGACAAAAATTTTCTGAAAATAATTCGTTTGCTGCTGGAGCGGCGCACACAATTTGCCTTGTTCGGCGGCGTGCGTTTTGGTGGAACGCTGACTGCAGAAAGTGCATTTGGCCTGGGCTTCGACCATATTGCGCTGGCCGCGGGTGCGGGTCGTCCGACGCTGCTCGATATTCCTAACGGCATGGCTTGTGGTGTGCGCACGGCATCAGATTTTCTGATGGCTTTGCAACTGACGGGTGCGGCCAAACCTGATTCCATTGCCAACATTCAGGTGCGTTTGCCGGTAGTCGTTATCGGCGGCGGATTAACGGCGGTAGATACCGCCACGGAATCGCTCGCGTATTACCCGATACAAGTGGAAAAATTCCTGAGTCGCTATGAAGCGCTGGTCGCCGAAAAAGGCGAGGCGGCATTGCGTCGTGTGTGGTCGCCCAGTGAAACGCTAATCGCTGATGAATTTATCAATCACGCCCAAGCCATCCGCGCCGAGCGCGCCAGTGCCGCGCTTGAAGGGCGCGCGCCCAATATCCTCAAGCTGATCTGGTCATGGGGCGGCGTCACATTGGCTTATCGCAAACGTCTGCTGGATAGCCCTTCCTATACGCTGAATCATGAGGAAGTGGAAAAAGCGCTGGAAGAAGGCATACATTTTGCGGAAGGGCTGACGCCCGTGCGCGTGGACGTGGATGCCAATGGTGAAGCATGTGGCATGGTGGTGATGAAGCAAATGCTGGATGCGGAGGGCAAGTGGCAGGAGGCCGGAGAAATTTCCTTGGCCGCGCGTACCATTCTGGTAGCAGCCGGTACGCAGCCCAATACCATATTGGCGCGCGAGTTCCCCGATGAATTCAAGCTCGATGGCCGTTATTTCCAGGCCTGTGATGAGCAAGGCCAGCCAGTCAAGCCGGAACGTGCAACCTCCAAGCCCAATCAAGTTCGGGTGCTGTTATCCAAACACAGCGATGGCCGCTTCATCAGTTTCTTTGGCGATTTGCACCCGTCTTATTTTGGTAATGTGGTTAAAGCCATGGGCAGCGCCAAGCAAGGCTATCCCATTGTCAGCAGTTTGCTGGCACAGGTGACGGCATCATCCAGTATGCTTGATACGGATTTTCTTGCGCTATGGAACCGCGATTTGAGAGCGACTGTGCATCAAGTGGTGCGTCTCACGCCCAATATTGTGGAGGTGATTGTTAAAGCGCCGGCCGCAGCGCGCAGCTTTCAGCCGGGGCAATTTTACCGGCTGCAAAATTATGAAACCCAGGCTGCCCAGGTGGAGGGCACTCGTCTGGTGATGGAGGGCCTGGCCTTGACCGGTGCCTGGGTGGATGCCGAACAAGGTTTGTTGTCCACCATCGTACTGGAAATGGGCGGCTCGTCGCAGTTATGCCAACAACTGAAACCCGGTGAGCCGATTGTATTGATGGGGCCGACGGGTACACCCACCGAAATCGTGGCGGGAGAAACCGTTTTGTTGGCAGGGGGTGGCCTGGGCAACGCAGTGCTGTTCTCCATCGGGCGGGCCTTCCGCAATGCCGGTTCCAAAGTACTTTATTTTGCTGGCTATAAAAAATTGATAGACCGTTACAAGGTAGAAGACATCGAAGCGGCGGCGGATGTGGTGGTATGGTGCTGCGATGAAGCGCCAGGATTTGCGCCGCGCCGCGCACAAGACCGCAGCTATACCGGCAACATCGTGCAGGCCATGTTGGCTTATGCTAGCGGTGCCTTGGGTGCGCCCGCTATTCCAGTGACTGACGTGGATCGCATTATTGCCATCGGCTCCGACCGCATGATGGCTGCGGTCGCCAGCGCGCGACATGGCGTGCTCAAGCAGTACATGAAACCCAATCATCATGCTTATGGCTCCATCAACTCGCCTATGCAGTGCATGATGAAAGAAATTTGCGGGCAATGTATTCAGGAACACATAGACCCAGTGAGCGGCAAAAAAACCTATGTATTCTCTTGCTTCAATCAGGATCAGCCGCTGGATTGCGTGGATTTTGCCGGGCTGAATTCGCGCCTGAAGCAGAATACGGTGCAGGAAAAACTGACCGCACAATGGATAGCGCGCTGCCTGGAACAGAATAAAGTATAATCGCGGGCATTTTTAAAAAGGGAGAAGCACCATGCGTATAGGCATACCTGCGGAAACGCGCGCAGGCGAAACCCGTGTTGCGGCTACGCCGGAAACGGTGAAGAAAATGCTGGCTTCCGGCCATCAAGTGCTGGTACAGCAAGGCGCAGGCATGGGCGCGAGCATTCCTGATGCGGACTATCAGGCAGTGGGTGCCAGCTTGGTCAGTGCAGTGGATTTGTATGCTCAAGCTGAGATTGTGCTCAAAGTAAAAGCACCGACACAGGATGAATTAGCCAAGCTGTCGGCCAAGAACGTACTCATTGGCCTGCTGTCGCCTTATCAAGCGGATTTGGTAACCGCTTACGCCAAGCAAGGCATTACCGCATTTGCCATGGAAAAACTGCCGCGCACTTCGCGCGCACAGGCCATGGATGTGCTGTCCTCGCAAGCCAATATTGCAGGCTACAAAGCGGTGCTGGTGGCGGCCAATTTATACAAGCGCTTCATGCCCATGCTGATGACTGCTGCGGGTACGGTGAAAGCTGCACGGGTTGTGATACTCGGTGTGGGTGTAGCGGGCTTGCAGGCCATTGCTACCGCCAAGCGTATGGGCGCGGTTATCGAAGCTTCCGACGTGCGTCCGGCAGTGAAGGAGCAAGTGGAATCGCTGGGTGGAAAATTCATTGATGTGCCTTTTGAAACAGATGAAGAGCGCGAGGCAGCACAAGGCGTGGGCGGTTATGCACGGCCCATGCCGGCAAGCTGGATGGCGCGGCAGAAAATTGAAGTGGCCAAGCGCGTGGCGCTGGCCGATATTGTCATTACTACTGCCTTGATTCCGGGTCGTCCTGCGCCAGTGCTGGTTACAGAAGAAATGGTAAAAGCCATGAAGCCCGGCTCGGTGATTGTGGATATGGCGGTGGAGGCGGGCGGCAATTGCCCCTTGTCCGAATTGGGCAAGACTGTAGTCAAACACGGCGTCACGCTGTGTGGCGAGGATAATCTGCCCGCTTTGGTTGCAGCGGATGCCAGTGCCTTATATGCGCGCAACCTGCTCAATTTTCTGAATCTGCTGTGCGATCCTAAAACAGGTGCGATGAACATCAACCGCGAAGATGACATTATTGCCGGATCGTTGTTGTGCATAGGCGGTGAAGTAGTAACTAAATAATGGAGATGTCGAGATGAATATTGTTGACCCCTTTATCCTTAATCTGACCGTATTCGTACTGGCTGTAGTCGTTGGCTATCATGTGGTATGGAATGTCACGCCTGCGCTGCATACCCCGCTGATGGCGGTGACCAATGCCATCTCCGGCATTATTATTGTCGGCGCGATGCTGGCGGCAGGCCCGGAACAACTGGATGCAGGCACGATCATGGGCTTGGTAGCGGTGACGCTGGCGGCGGTTAATGTATTTGGCGGCTTTCTGGTTACGCAGCGCATGCTGAGTATGTTCAAGAAAAAAAGTAAGTAAAAGTATTGACCCACCCCCACCCTAGCCCTCCCCCTGAAGGGGAGGGGACAGAACTCCTTCCCCTTCAGGGGGAAGGGCGGGATGGGGGTGGGGTGATATAAGCAAGGAAAAGGAAAAATATGTCAGCCAATTCTGTTGCATTAGCCTACCTGGGCGCTGCGATTTTATTTATTCTCGCGCTTAAAGGCCTGAGTTCTCCAGTCAGTGCGCGGCGCGGGAATGTATTCGGCATGGTGGGCATGGCGATTGCCGTGTTGACCACGCTTACTATTACTCATAACGTAACATACATCCTGCTGGCCATTGCCGCAGGCGGTGTTATAGGCGCAGTAGTTGCGCGCCGCATTCAAATGACTGCCATGCCGGAGCTGGTGGCGGCGATGCACTCGCTGGTGGGCTTGGCGGCGGTGCTGATTGCCATGTCTGCGTTCAATAATCCGGTTGCTTATGGCATCGCGCTGCCCGGCGAAGCACTGCATTTCAGCAACCGCATTGAGCTGTTCATCGGTACTTTTGTTGGTGCGATTACCTTCACCGGCTCCATCATTGCCTTTGGCAAATTGTCCGGCAAACTGGGCAGCAAGCCGCTGCATTTTGGCGGGCAGCACTGGGTGAATCTGTTGCTGGGTGTAGTCATGATAGGGTTTGGCATTGCTTTCTGCATTACGCCCAGCTGGACACCTTTTCTGATTATGACTTTGATTGCTTTGTTGCTTGGTGTGTTGTTGATCATGCCCATAGGCGGTGCAGATATGCCGGTGGTGGTGTCCATGCTGAATTCCTATTCCGGCTGGGCGGCAGCAGGTATAGGCTTTACCCTCAACAACAATATGCTGATCATCGCCGGATCGCTGGTGGGAAGTTCGGGCGCGATCCTTTCTTACATCATGTGCAAGGCCATGAACCGCGCCTTCTTTAATGTCATTCTCGGCGGCTTTGGTGGCGGCGAAGGAGCGGCAGCGGATACGGGCGGCGTGCAGAAGACATATCGCAGTGGTAGCGCGGAAGATGCGGCGTTCATGATGGGCAATGCCGACAGCGTGATTATTGTGCCGGGCTATGGTTTGGCGGTCGCGCGTGCGCAGCATGCGATCAACGAAATGTCCAAGATGCTGACTGAAAAAGGCGTCAAGGTGCGCTACGCGATTCATCCCGTGGCAGGACGCATGCCGGGACATATGAACGTGCTGCTGGCTGAGGCCGAAGTGCCTTATGAGCAAGTGGTGGAAATGGATGAAATCAATAACGAGTTTGCCGATACCGACGTGGTGCTGGTGATCGGGGCCAATGACGTGGTTAATCCTGCCGCGAAGACTGATCCGCACAGTCCTATCTTTGGCATGCCCATCCTCGAAGCGCACAAGGCGCGCACCATACTGGTGGTCAAACGCAGTATGGCTGCGGGTTATGCTGGCCTGGATAATGATCTGTTCTATATGGACAAGACCATGATGGTATTTGGTGATGCCCGTAAAGTGGTAGATGAGATTATCAAAGCCATAACCTGAATATCTTTACCTATATAAATCTACTACGCCCGCTTCTGCGGGCGTAGTAGTATCTGCTATAGTGGTGCAAACATAGCGGTGTGTCGTTTCCCAAAAACAAACAGAAAATGACTACTTTCCCCATATCACTCAAGTCGGATATAGCACGCATAGCCATGCTGGCATTGGCCTACTATATTGCCGCCAGGCTGGGAGATAGGCTTGCCTTGAGTGGTGGAATTGTCACGCTATTTTGGCCACCGCCCGGCATTGCTTTGGCAGCTATGTTGATCTATGGGCGGCGGCTATGGCCGGGTGTTTTCGTGGGGGCATTTTTTGCTACCCTTCCAGTTGGATTTCCTCCGTGGGTAGCTGCAGCGGTTGCACTCGGCAATGTTGCTGCGCTGTTGTTTGCCACCTTTCTATTGCGGCGTCAGGCTGGGTTTAACCGTGATCTTGATTCAGTGCAGGATGTATTGCGTCTGGTAATTTTTGGCGCATTGATCAGCACCGTTATCAGTGCAGTGAATAACGCTTTCTGGTTGCAATGGTTTGATCTGCAACCCTATGGGCAGGAATATGGAAAAACTTTACTCCATATCTGGATGGGAGATGCACTGGGTATCGTGCTGTTTACCCCTGCACTGATTGCTTTTTATCGACCTGATACGCTGCAATGGACCCCCACACTGCGCCGTTCTGCGCTACTGATGTATATCGCGTTATTTGTCATGTGCTTGCTGGTGTTTACTGATATAGACC
>JAUSKS010000166.1 GCA_030646595.1 Gallionellaceae bacterium
GTTTATCCAGCTATTTCGATTTCAAGGAAGCGCCGGATGCAGACTGTACTTATTACTTCGACCTGGCTCAGACTGTGGCACCTATGGACGTGCATGACAAACTGCAAATAACATCGACCATGCGCTTCTTCGGCGCGGTCAGGGCACTGCCCAAGCTGGAAGAAATCATCAAGGAAAGCGAGCGCATTCAACCGGAACAAGAGCAGCGCATGGACAATGAGTTTACTCCACAGGGTAAACTGACCGTGCTCAGACATTTGCAGGTGTATTGGAGCAAGGATCATCCGCACCGCCGGCAGGAGCGCAGAGGTATCCACACTTCCATCGAAGTGATCCACGGTTTTAAAATCATCAGCAAGCTGGTAGTTAATGCCGAGCTGGACCAGATGACTGATCTGTCTGAAGAAGAAGCACAGTTGCTGAAAGAACAATCCAAACTCAATCTTACTGATGCTGATGACAATGTGGATTACGTCACCGAAACCTGGAATGTGCTGGATATCAGCGTGGGCGGCATAGGTGGCAGACTACCTGCTGCGGCCAGTGACTGGGTCAAGATTGGCGTTTTGTGCGGCCTTAAAGCCACGAATAGCGATCTCTGGTGGGTGGGGGTGGGCAAGCGTCTGGAAATCGATGCTGAAGACAAAATACGAGTAGGAATACAAATGTTGGCCAAGAAGCCCTTGTCAGTCTGGTTGCGTTCGTTGGGCAAAGGGGTGGAGCTGGTTTCCAACTGGGAGAGTAGCTCCGGCTCGTTCAAATACACCTACCTGGCCGCCGTGCTGGTACCCGATGCACAGAATTCCTACAAGCAAGCCACCCTGCTCATGGAGCCGGGCGGTTATCAGGCAGAAGGAATCTACGAAGTGATGATGGGAGAAAAAAACAACAACATAAAACTGACCAGCCTGTTAACCGAGGGTGCAGACTACGAGCACATCAAATTTCAGTGGATGAATTCTGCGAATGCGGCAGGGGCGTGATTGATCATGCCCGGATTAAAAACGCAGCATGCGTTAGTTAATCTTTACGCCACATCATTTCCGCCTGTCCCGCAGCCCGATTCAGCACGCGGCACCAGATGAACAATAAATCCGACAAACGATTCAAGTAGGGTAGCCCATGCTCAGGCACCGCTTCTATGTGGGCCAGCGCAGCAAAGTCACGCTCGGCACGCCGTGCTACGGTGCGCGCGATATGGCATTGCGCTGCGGCGCGTGTGCCACCGGGCAAGACGAATTCGCGCAAGGGCGGCAAGTCAGCGTTGTAATGAGCAATGGCTAGATCCAGCTGGGCAAGCTTGTCTGCGTTAAAGGGGGTGGCAGGATAGGCGAGTGCGCCGCCGAGATCGAATAAATCATGCTGAATTTTCAGCAGCGCATCGCTTATGTCAGATGGTAGCGGCTCAGTGAGTAGCAAGCCGAGATGGCTGTTGAGTTCATCCACAGTGCCGATGGCATGGATGCGCGCGCTGCTCTTGGATACCCGCGTACCGTCTGCTAGTCCGCTGCTGCCATCATCACCAGTTCTAGTTACAATCTTGCTCAAGCGGTTTGCCATGATCCTGAGACCCGTAGTTGCATGGTCATAATTATGCTCCGAGGCAGGCTAGTAACGGATGCTCCCTCACCCCAACCCCTCTCCCAGAGGGAGAGGGACTTTATTCCCCTCTCCTTTTGGGAGAGGGGCTAGGGGAGAGGGTTTGCACCATAACATCTGCCGCAAGCCGTGGACTTAGCGCGACATGCGCTTGCGCTCATTTTCGGTGAGATAGCGTTTACGCACACGTATGGATTGCGGCGTAATTTCCACCAGCTCATCGTCATCAATAAATTCCACTGCCGATTCCAGTGTCAATTTAATCGGTGTGGTCAGGCGTACCGCTTCATCCGTGCCGGAAGCGCGCACGTTGGTCAGTTGCTTGCCTTTGATCGGGTTGACTACCAGATCGTTGTCACGGCTGTGGATGCCGATGACCATGCCCTCATACAATTTATCGCCCGGTGCCACCAGCATGCGACCGCGGTCTTCCAGCTTCCATAAGGCGTAGGCCACGGCTTCGCCGTTATCCTGCGAGATCAGTACACCATTATGCCGTCCCGGCATGTCCGGTTTGACCGGACCGTAATCATCGAACACATGCGAGATCAGTCCGCTGCCGCGCGTCATGGTCATGAAGTCGCCCTGAAAGCCGATCAGGCTGCGCGCCGGAATGCGGTATTCCAGCCGCACGCGGCCTTTGCCATCGGACTGCATATCCTGCAAATCCCCACGACGACGGCCCAGTTCTTCCATCACTGCGCCCTGATGTATTTCTTCCACATCTACCGTGAGCATTTCATAAGGCTCGCATTTTTCGCCGTTGATTTCGCGGAACACCACGCGCGGTTTGGAAACTGCCAGTTCAAATCCTTCGCGGCGCATGTTTTCCAGCAAGATAGTCAGGTGCAATTCACCACGTCCGGATACCAAAAATGAATCGGTGTCAGCCGTGTCTTCCACGCGCAAAGCCACGTTAACCAGCAACTCTTTTGTAAGACGCTCGCGTATCTGGCGGCTGGTGACAAACTTGCCTTCCTGCCCGGCCAACGGCGAATTATTCACCTGAAAAGTCATAGTCAAAGTTGGCTCGTCCACCTTGGGCATAGGTAACGCTTCCGGCTGATTGACATCGGCCAGCGTTACGCCGATGCCGATATCTTCGATGCCATTCACCAGAATAATGTCGCCTGCACCGGCTTCTTCCATCTGGATACGCTCAATGCCACGGAAGCCCAACACTTGATTAACGCGGGCTTTTTTCGGTGGCTTGTCGCCGTTTAATACCATGACCTCTTGCCCTGGCCTGATGCGCCCGCGCGTGATGCGCCCGACACCGATGCGGCCAACAAAGCTGGAATAATCCAGTGCAGAAATCTGAAACTGTAACGGTGCAT
Organism: Gallionellaceae bacterium; assembly: GCA_030646595.1. GTDB lineage: Bacteria > Pseudomonadota > Gammaproteobacteria > Burkholderiales > Gallionellaceae > Nitrotoga. The sequence continues at coordinate 2,937 of JAUSKS010000166.1, forward strand.
CAGTATCATCTTCCGGCGCAGCTACATGTTTTAACACCGTCTCAAATAAAGGACGCATGTCGGTGCTGGGTTTTGCCAGATCCAAAGTCGCATAGCCATTCAAGGCCGAGGCGTACACCACCGGGAAATCCATTTGCGCTTCCGTGGCACCGAGCTTGTCGAACAAATCAAACGTATGGTCTACCACCCACTCAGGCCGTGCACCAGGCCGGTCAACTTTGTTGACTACGACGATAGGGCGCAAGCCCAGCGCCAACGCCTTGCGTGTGACAAAGCGGGTTTGCGGCATGGGGCCTTCCACTGCATCCACCAGCAGCAACACGCCATCCACCATGGACAGCACGCGCTCCACCTCACCGCCGAAATCAGCATGGCCGGGGGTATCTACAATATTGATATGTACACCTTCATATTCCACTGCGCAGTTCTTGGCCAGAATAGTGATGCCGCGCTCTTTTTCCAGATCATTGCTGTCCATCACGCGTTCAGCGATATGCTGATAGGAGGCGAAGGTGGCGGTTTGCGACAACAGCTTATCCACCAGCGTGGTTTTGCCGTGGTCAACGTGGGCGATGATGGCGATGTTACGAATGGCGCGCGACATAGTTACTACCTGCATGAATCCAAAGGGCGCGCATTCTAACACAAGCAAGGTGCTTGCCGAT
>JAUSKS010000173.1 GCA_030646595.1 Gallionellaceae bacterium
GGCGAAACCGGGCATGCGCATGGCCATCTGGAGTATCTGGAAGAGGCGGGAGACCCTGCGACTGGTTTGCCTATTGGCCCCACACGCCACAATCTCAAGGCAGCTATCGCGGGCGAGACACATGAATATACCGACATGTACCCCGGCATGGCCAAATCTGCGCGCAACGAAGGATTTGATGAGATCGCTGATTGGTTTGAAACGCTGGCTAAAGCTGAACGCTCTCATGCCAACCGTTTCCAGAAGGCGCTGGATAGCTTGATAGATTAACTCAAGCGCCATGTCCACCCGCGAAGGCAGTCTGGAGGCGCCGCAGCGCCATCCTTTGGACTGGCGCAGTGCGGAGTTCTACGACGAAGAAAAACTGTTCGGAGAGTTGCATCGCGTTTTTGATGTCTGCCATGGCTGCCGCCGCTGTTTCAATTTGTGCAATGCCTTTCCGCTGTTGTTCGATGCTATTGATGAAAGTGCCAGCGGCGAATTAGACAGTGTAGCCAAGCCGGTTTTCTGGCAAGTAGTGGATCAGTGCTACCTGTGCGACATGTGCTTCATGACCAAGTGCCCCTATGTTCCGCCGCATCCCCTGCAAATAGATTTTCCGCACCTGATGTTGCGCGCCAAGGCGGTCAAATTCCACAAAGGCAAAACCCGTTTCCGCGACCGGCTGCTTTCCAGCACCGATGCGGTGGGCAAACTGGCCAGCATTCCGGTGGTGGCGCAGACAGTGAATGCAGTCAATCGCACACCAGTGGCGCGCAAGGCAATGGATACGATGTTGGGTATTCATCAGAACAGAAAGCTACCCGAATACAGTCCGCACCCCTTCCGCACCCATGCCACAGCCAATGCAACCTTTGCCGTCAGGGATGGAGCCAGCACACCGGGCAAGGTGGCGATCTATGCCACTTGTTATATCAATTACAACGAGCCTGGTATCGGCCATGATCTGTTGCGTATTCTGGCGCACAACGAAATTCCCGCGCGCTTGGTCAATAAAGAATCCTGCTGCGGCATGCCCAAGCTGGAACTGGGCGATCTGCTGGCGGTGGAAAAATTGAAAAATGAAAACATTCCCCCTCTGGCACAACTGGCGCGTGAGGGCTATGCCATCCTTGCTGCCGTTCCTTCCTGTGCCTTGATGTATAAACAGGAATTGCCGCTGCTGTTTCCGGATGACGCTGAGGTTCAGGCGGTGGCGGAAGCGATGTTCGATCCCTTTGAATATTTCATGCTGCGCCAGCGTGAGGGTTTGTTGAAGACTGATTTCAAACAGCCCCTGGGCAAGGTGTCCTACCATATTCCCTGCCATTCGCGCGTGCAGAACATGGGCCAGAAAACGCGCGAGCTGTTGCAGATGATTCCGGAAACGACACTGAACACTGTTGAACGCTGTTCCGGACATGATGGCACCTGGGGGGTGAAGTCGGAATTCTTTGAGCAGTCCATGAAAATCGGCAAGCCGGTGTTCAAGAAAATGGCGGAAGGTGATCCCGATTATGTGAGTTCTGATTGCGCCATTGCGGCGCGCCATATCATGCAGGGTATGGGCGAAACCGGCGCGCAAAAAGCGCATCCGCTTACTTTGTTGCGCATTGCTTACGGATTACCCGATGGGAATTAAACCCGACAGTTTGATGACGCTGGAAGCTTATGCCAAAAAGCGCGCCAGTTTTCGCGCCGAGGTTATGGCGCATAAAAAAAACCGCAAGGTGGCGCTGGGCGATCATGTCACGCTGCTGTTCGAAGATGAGCTGACCATGCGTTACCAAGTGCAGGAAATTTTGCGCGCCGAAAAAGTGTTTGAGGAAGCGGGCATACAGGAAGAACTGGAAGCCTACAATCCATTAGTTCCCGACGGCAGCAACTGGAAAGCGACCATGCTGATCGAATATCCCGATGCCACCGAACGCGCCTATATGCTGACCCAATTGAAGGGCATAGAGCGCCGGGTATGGGTGCAAGTGGCGGATAGCGCTAAAGTTTATGCGATTGCTGATGAAGACCTGGAACGCGAAAATGCAGAAAAAACCTCAGCAGTTCATTTTCTGCGCTTTGAACTGAATGTGGCCATGCGGCAAGCCTTGCGCACGGGTGCGATACTGGTAATGGGAGTGGACCACCCCATTTATAGTGTCCATACTGCTATTGTGAATGAGGTACGCGCGGCCCTGTTGCAGGATATTACGGATTGACTGACATTGGGACTGGCCGACATTGGGACTAAATGGCAATGAAACAAAAAATAATATTGTGTTTGATAATGTTACTTACTGGCTGTTCCGGGCTGGATATTTCTCCTGCGGATAACGTAGTTAAAATTCCCGAAAAAAAACCGCTGGGCGTCACAGCACTGCCGCTGAAGGAAGGTGCCACCATGCGCATCAAACCTTATACGGATGCGCGCATGATGGGCAATCCTTATAAAGTAGGAACCGGCGGCGTGAATGTCTCTGGCTTGCGCGGCAAGGACATTATTCTGGACCAGGATGCCGCAACCATAGTCAATAACGCGATGAAACAGCGCATGGCGGAAACCGGTTTTCGGATGAAGGATGAGCCGGACAGCATTGTGCTGTTTGAGTTGAGCGGCGTCATAAAAGAATTGACCTACAATGTCATGGCGCGTGATGTGATTGCGATTAACATTGAAACCACGCTAACTGAGCTGGGTAGCGGAAAAGTGTTATGGTCCGGCATTGTGGCAGAAAAAAATGAGCGTTTCGCCGGAGTGGCAGGCAACAACAAGGAAGATATCGCCAAGAAATTGCGCGAAGAACTGGACATCGTGACGGCCAAAACCAGTGATGCAATCAGCGCCAGTTTGATGGTGAGCCATCCCCATCTGTTCAATCTGACGCCTGGTATCAAGCCCATTCCCGGTGTCACGGTATTGGTAGCACCCGTTGCTGCATCCGCACCTGTTGCGACTGAGCCGATACCTGCTGAGCCAGTGTCGGCTAATCTGCCACGCACCAGCGCAAGCAGTGGTTTGCTGCTGATTAACACCACGCCTGCGCGTGCCAAAATATATCTGGACAATGTATATTACGGACTGTCACCGCTGCGTCTGGAAATGGAAGCAGGTATACATGCACTGAGTGTGAAACTGGATGGTTATAAAATGACGACGGAGCAGGTGTCAGTGCGCAAAGGCGATAGCACCGAGATGGAAGTGACGTTGGAGCGATAGTTTTTTAATCCTGAAACATGCAGTTCAAGGCAATGGTGCCGCCAGATCACCCATGCGAAACTGAAAATGATCAGCCTTGCGATCAGCAAAATAATCGCGCAATGTCATGCTTACCGGACGGAAAGCAATTGCCTTCCACGGTATGTCCTGTTCTTCAAAAAGCACCACTTCCAGGCTTTCCGCGCCCGCTGAAAAATCCAGATCGAGCAAGCGGGCACGGAATAATAAATGCACCTGATTAATGTAAGGCAGGTTAACCATGGAATACAGCTCTCCCAGCGCGATGCGCGCGTTGGCTTCTTCCAGTGTTTCGCGTATGGCTGCTTCGGTCGTGGTTTCGCCGTTTTCCATAAAACCCGCAGGTAAAGTCCACAATCCCCGGCGCGGTTCGATTGCGCGGCGACACAACAGGATGCGTCCATCCTCCCATTCCGGAATGGAGCCTATGACCAGTTTGGGATTGTGATAATGGATGGTGGCGCAAGCAGTGCATACATGGCGCAAGCGATTGTCGTCGGGCGGGCAGCGCAGTTCGACTGCGGCACCACACTCGGGACAGAATTTCATTTCCAGAATTGCCACCAGCGTACCTTGTTTTGCGGCGAGGGCCGAGTGGCAGGTGTTAAGCCATCCTTGGCGATATTGAGATTAAGCACACGCTGCGCATCATTGCCCAAATCTTTCATACCCATGGCGTCATATGCCTGTACCATGATCTGCAAGGCATCGCGTGCCGACCAGGTTTGCGGGAACTCGCTTAATACCCGGTTGGCTCGGCTGGCAGCGGCGACATAAGCACCACGACGCAAATAATAAGCAGCAATCTGTGTTTCATGGCGGGCCAGTGCATTGACCAGGTATTGCATGCGTAACCGGGAATCAGGGGCATATTTGCTATCGGGGAAACGGGCAAGCAATTCCTTGAAGGCATCAAACGATTCACGCGCCGAACGGGCATCCAGCTCGGCCATGTCTGGCTGGGTAATATCACCGAGCAGGCCCAGCTCTTCATTGAAGTTGATCAAGCCTTTCAGATAATAGGCATAATCCACATGCACATTGTTGGGGTATTGCTTGATGAAACGGTCTATCGTGGAATAAGCGGAATCGGTTTCATCCTGTTTGAAATAAGCATAGGCTGTTTCCAGCTGTGCTTGCTGCGCATAACGGCCATAAGGAAAATGCGATTGCAAGGCTTCAAAGGATTTAATGGCTTTTTCATACTCGCCATTTTTCATGTGCTCCATGCCTTGGGTATACATCTCGGTGGCCGAGCGGGCATCTTCAAGATTTTTATCCGTGGAGCATGCAATTAACATTAACAGCACAAAAATTAGAGCTAAACTATGGCGCATGGATGGAAGCCGGAAAAATATGGGATGGGAAAAAATATTGGATGATTATAACAAAGTTAGCCCGGCCTGCCCGCTGGCCTTTAAAGTGCCGGGGGAATGCGCAGGGATGCGCCTGGATCAGGTGCTGGCCAAATTGTTGCCCGAATATTCACGCAACCGCCTGCAAGACTGGGTGGCGCAGCAACAAGTCACCGTGAATGGCGCAGCTGCGACCATCAAACAAAAAATGTGGGGCGGCGAAGCGATAGCAGTTCAACCGCAATCCCTGCCTGCCGAGCAAGCATATCAGGCCGAAGACATCGCCTTAAATGTGGTGTATGAAGATGACAGCCTGCTCATCATCAACAAACCCGCCGGGCTGGTCGTTCATCCGGGCAGTGGCAACTGGCAAGGCACTTTGCTCAATGCGCTGCTGCATCATGCGCCGCAATTATCTGAAATACCGCGCGCTGGAATTGTTCATCGCCTGGATAAAGATAC
>JAUSKS010000180.1 GCA_030646595.1 Gallionellaceae bacterium
GGCGGCTCCGGCATGAACGGCATCGCCGAAGTATTACTTAATCTGGGCTATCAAGTGAGTGGCTCGGATCTGGCTGATAGCGCCGTCACGCAGCGTTTGCAAAAACTGGGCGCAACCATTTATCAAGGCCATGCTGCCTCCCATCTGGTGACGGCGGATGCAGTAGTCGTGTCAACCGCAGTCAGTAACGATAATCCAGAAGTAGTCGCAGCACGCGCGCGCAAAATTCCGGTGGTGCCGCGCGCCATCATGTTGGGCGAGTTGATGCGCTTGCGCCAGGGCATCGCTGTGGCCGGTACACATGGCAAGACCACTACCACCAGCCTCACCGCCAGCGTATTGGCCAAAGGCGGCTTTGATCCCACTTTTGTGATTGGCGGCAAACTGAACAGCAGCGGCACCAACGCCAAGCTGGGCACAGGCGAATTCATTGTAGTGGAAGCGGACGAGTCGGATGCGTCCTTTCTGCATCTGCAACCGATACTGGCGGTGATCACCAATATAGATGCCGACCACATGGAAACCTATGGCCACGATTTTTCTAAACTGAAGCAGGCATTCGTGGATTTCGTTGAGCATCTGCCCTTCTATGGCATGGCCATGGTGTGCGTGGATGACATCAACGTGCGCGCCATATTGCCCAGTATTTCCAAGCCGATTACCACTTACGGTTTTGCCGAAGATGCGCAAGTTCGCGCGGTGAATGTGCGCCATCAAGACGGCAAGATGCGCTTCACTGCGCTGTGTCGACAAAACGGACAACCGCGTGATCTGGACATCATCCTTAATTTACCGGGGCTGCACAACGTACAAAACGCGCTAGCAGCTATTGCGGTGGGGTTGGAAATTTGTGTGCCCGACGCTGCCATCATCAGCGCGCTGAATGAATTTGAAGGCGTGGGGCGACGCTTTCAACGCTATGGCGAAGTGCCTGTATCAGGTGGCAGCTTCACTCTGATTGATGACTATGGCCATCACCCCGCAGAAATGGCGGCAACTATAAGCGCAGTACGCGGTGCCTTTCCCGGACGCCGTTTGGTGCTGGCATTCCAGCCGCATCGTTACACACGCACACGCGATTTGTTTGAAGACTTCGTCAAGGTATTAGGCACGGTGGATGCGCTGTTGCTGGCGGATGTGTATGCCGCAGGCGAAGCACCGATTGTGGCAGCAGATGGCCGCGCACTGATGCATGCCTTGCGCGTGGCCGGACAAAATTCAGCCGTGTTCGTGGAGCAGACACAGGATATGCCGCAGGCGATTTTGCAAATGGCACAAGCCGGAGATGTGGTGCTGACCATGGGCGCAGGTTCCATAGGCGGCGTGGCCAGCAATGTCAGGCAAATTGCATTGGGTAACATTGAGTAACACATGAACATGACCGACCCCACACAATTTAGCGCTCATGGTTTACGCGGCACACTACGCCATGATGTGGATATGCGCCGCCATACCAGTTGGCGCGCAGGGGGCCGCGCGCAACATTGTTATCACCCGGCAGATGTAGCTGACCTGGCCACTTTCCTGCACACCTTGCCCGAACATGAGCCGCTGGTCGCGGTCGGCCTGGGCAGCAATTTACTGGTGCGCGATGGCGGCTTCCCCGGCACGGTGGTGTTGCTGCATGCAGCACTGAATGAATTGCGACTCGAAGCAGATGGCACACTCTATGTCCAAGCTGGTGTGCCGGGTGCCAAGCTGGCGCGCTTTGCCGCATTGCACAATCTCAGTGGCGCAGAATTTTTTGCTGGTATCCCCGGCACAGTGGGCGGCATGTTGGCCATGAACGCGGGTTGCTATGGCGGCGAAACCTGGCGCGTGGTGGCACGAGTGCAAGTGGTAACGCGCACTGGAGAATTGCTGGAACGCGCGCCGGAGGAATATGAGATTGGGTATCGGGAGGTACTTAGGATCGAGGATCGAGGATCGAGGATCGGGGGGGGCAGTGGATTTCCTCAATCCTCAATCCTCAATCCTCGATCCTCAGAGTTCTTCGTCGGTGCGTGGCTCAAATTACCGGCGGGCGATGGTGAAGTTGCACGGGGAGAGATCAAATCACTCTTGTCCAAACGCATTGCCAGTCAGCCGCTGAATTTACCCAATGCCGGTTCAGTGTTTCGTAACCCACCGGGTGATCATGCGGCGCGCTTGATTGAGCAGTGCGGGCTGAAAGGTAAGCAAATTGGTGGCGCACGCGTGTCGGAGCAGCATGCCAATTTTATTGTGAATGTACAGCAAGCCACGGCGGCAGATATTGAAAATTTAATTCAGGAGGTGCAGCAAACCGTGCAGCAACAAACGGGCATTCAGCTGCACCCTGAGGTACGCATTATTGGAGAAAAATTTGTTTAGCCACAGAGGACACAGAGATCACAGAGTTACTGCCGAGGTTTTCTCTGTGTCCTCTGTGATCTCTGTGGCTGGTTTGGATTTTTAAATGAGCAAAATAAAAAATTTTGGCAAAGTTGCCGTGTTATTCGGCGGACGTTCCGCCGAACGCGAAATATCGCTCAAAAGCGGCGCAGCCGTGTTGGCTGCGTTGCAAAAAAATGGCGTGGATGCGCATCCCTTCGATCCTGCTGAGCGTAATTTGCAGGCCTTGCAAGACGAGCACTTTGATCGCGTGTTCATCGCGCTGCATGGCCGCTATGGCGAAGATGGCACAGTGCAAGGCGCGCTGGAATTGATGAACATCCCTTATACCGGCAGCGGCGTATTGGCTTCGGCGCTGGCGATGGACAAGTGGCGCACCAAGATGGTGTGGCAGGCGGCAGGCTTGCCTGTGCCGCAATATGAAATGCTGAATGAGCACAGCGATTTTGCGGCAGTAGTAAAAAATTTGGGTTTGCCCCTGTTCGTCAAGCCTGCCAATGAAGGCTCCAGCGTCGGCATCAGCAAAGTTAAACAAGTGCATGAGTTGCCTGCGGCTTATCAGGCAGCAGCCCAATATGACAAATTGGTAATAGCCGAAAAATTTATCGGTGGCGGCGAATATACCGTGGCCATACTCGGTCAGCAGGTATTGCCTGTCATCAAGATAGAACCGGCCAATGAATTTTATGATTACGAAGCAAAATATTTGCGCAATGACACCCGCTATTTATGCCCTGCCGGCCTGAGCACCGCGCAGGAAGAAAAAATGCAGCAACTGGCGCAACTGGGGTTTTCCTTGATCGGCGGTTGCGGCTGGGGGCGTGTGGATTTTTTGGTAGATAAGGCCGGGCACCCTTATCTGCTTGAGGTGAATACCGTGCCCGGCATGACAGACCATAGCCTGGTACCGATGGCAGCACGCCAGGCGGGGATGAATTTCGAACAGTTAGTGCTGCGCATACTGGAGGCCACGACAAAGGAGGCAGGGCATGTGGGATAAACCGCAACAACTGAGAATGATTTCCAACGCTTTATTCGGCATCAGCTTCCTGTTGATGCTGTATGGCGCTTTGCATTACACCTTGCACTTGCCGATATTTGCCTTGCGTGCGGTGAATGTGGTTGGTACGCCGCAGCATGTGGACAGGGCGCAAATTTCCGCATTGATACGCAATGAATTGCGCGGCAATTTTTTCACGGTAGATATGGTGGCCACGCAACAATCTTTCGAGAAACTGCCATGGGTGCGTACTGCCCAGGTGCGACGACAGTTTCCGTGGCAGCTTGAGGTCACGCTGGAAGAACATCAGCCACTGGCGCGCTGGAATGGCACTGAGCTGGTTAACACTTACGGTGAAGTATTCCAGGCTCATACGGATCAAGCACTGCCCGATTTTATCGGCCAGCCAGGAACAGCTGCTGAGGTCGCGAAAATGTATACGGTGTTCGCTGAGCAATTGATTCCGCTGCAACAGAAAATTTCGCAAATCAGCCTTTCTCCACGTCGTGCCTGGCAGTTACGGCTGAACAATGGCTTGTTGCTGAAACTGGGACGCGAGCAATCCGAGCAGCGGTTGTCACGCTTTGTGGCCGTGTATCCCTATAGCCTGGCACCGCTAATACAGGCAGTGAATTATGTAGACCTGCGTTATCGAAATGGCTTTGCTGCCTATATACCAGGCGAGAAAAATGTGACACACCATGCTGTGCCCAGCTAGAAAGAATATATGAGCAAGAACCGCGAAACCAAAAATCTGATTGTCGGGCTGGATATCGGCACATCCAAGATCGTTACCATCGTCGGCGAAATCAAACCCGAAGGAACACTGGAGGTGATCGGTGTAGGTATGTATGAATCCTCCGGCATGAAAAAAGGCATGGTGGTCAATATTGATGCGACCGTGGCCGCCATCCAGCGTGCGCTGGGCGATGCCGAGCTGATGGCCGACTGCAAGATTCATGAGGTTTATACCGGTATCGCGGGTAGTCATATCAAGAGCTCCAATACCAATGGCATGGTCAAGATCAAGGATAAGGAAGTGGCCCATGCCGATGTAGAACGCGCCGTGGAAACGGCCAAGTCGCTGAGCCTGCCAGGTGATCAACAGATACTGCATATCCTGGAACAGGAATTCAGCATAGACGGCCAGGAAGGCATCAAGAAACCGCTGGGCATGAGCGGCATGCGTCTGGAAGTTAAGGTGCATATCGTCAGCGGTGCGGTCACGGCGGTGCAGAACATCATGAAATGTGTACATCGCTGCGGGCTGGAAGTGCGCGAAATGATTTTGCAGCCACTGGCTTCGAGCAAGGCTGTGCTGTCTGACGACGAGCGCGATCTGGGTGTGTGCCTGGTGGACATCGGCGGCGGCACAACCGATGTGGCGATTTTTACCGGCGGTGCTATCCGCCACACCGCAGTTATTCCCATTGCTGGTGACCAGATTACCAATGACATTGCGATGGCGCTGCGTACGCCCACCAAGGATGCCGAAGACATCAAGTGCCGCTACGGCTGCGCGCTGCGTGGCCTGGTTGACCCGCACGGAATGGTGGAAGTGGCGGGTGTGGGCGAGCGGGCCGCGCGCCAGCTTTCCAGACAGACGCTGGCGGAAGTCATCGAACCGCGCGTGGAAGAACTCTACTCGCTGGTGCAGGCTGAGTTGCGCCGCAGCGGTTTCGAGGAATTGCTTTCATCCGGGATCGTCATCACCGGCGGCAGCAGCTCCCTGCAAGGCATGGTGGAGCTCGGCGA
>JAUSKS010000188.1 GCA_030646595.1 Gallionellaceae bacterium
TACATATCCATATCTGAAAATCGGTCAGCCCGCCATAGTTACTGGCTGGGCCAACCTGACCCAAACCCGGGCCGGCATTATTGATACATGCAATTATGCCGGAAAATGCAGACATAAAATCCAATCCACTGATGACCAGCAAAAAAGTCAGGGTCACTACACTCATAAAATACAGGAAAATAAACCCCAGCACCGAGAATACAACGTTGTTGGGCACCACCAGGCCACCGATTTTCATGGGATTCACTGCAGCTGGATGCAATAATCTGAGAAAATCACGTCCAGCCTGCTTGAATAAAATCATGGTTCGTATCATTTTGATCCCACCACCGGTAGAGCCTGAGCTGGCCGAAATACAACTCAGAAATAGCATCCACAACGGTGCGAATAAGGGCCACTGGTTAAAGTCTACGCTGGCAAAACCACAGTCTGTTGCCAGTGAAATCAGATTAAAGCTGGCATGCCGCAAGGATGTCCAGAAATCAGGGTAAGTCCCTTGCCACCACAAGAAGATTCCTATACCTAGGCAACTGACCAGTATTACCACAACCGTAGCCAGACCTTCAGTGTCGCGCAGATAGGGTTTGAAGTTTTTTTCGCGCCAGGCCAGAAAATGGGTGGCGAAATTCATAGCCGCCAGCAGCATGAATACCATCAATACAAATTCAATGGTCGGAGAATTAAAATACCCGACACTGGCATCATGCGTGGAAAAACCACCCAAGCCCATCACCGCAAAAGCATGACAGATCGCGTCCAGCCAGGACATGCCGACCCATTTTAGCAGGGCAATGCAAATCAACGTAATAACCAGATAGGCCAGCCATAAATTACGTGCGGTCTCAGTAATGCGCGGCGCAAGCGTAGCGTCTTTCATCGGACCCGGCGTTTCTGCCTTGTACAATTGCCGCCCGCCTATCCCCAGCAAAGGCAGAATAGCTACCGCCAGTACAATGATGCCCATGCCGCCCAACCACACCAATTCATGGCGCCACAAATTGATGGCGGGCGGCAAATTATCCAGCCCGGTTAATACAGTCGCGCCGGTAGTAGTCAGCCCCGACATGGTTTCAAAATAGGCATGGGTAAACGATAAACCATCGATCAGCAATACCAGCGGCAAGACAGCGAAGGCAGGCATGGTCGTCCACATCGTTACTACCAGCAAATAGCCGTGGCGTATGGACAATTCCCCTTGATGATGGCGCGACAGCAACCACATCACGCTACCCGCGGTAAAAGTCAAAATCATGGCCAGGGCAAAGTCCAGCAGCGTACCATCCTGGTAAATCAGTGCAGTGAGTATGGGCAGGATATAACTTGCACTGAACAGGATGAGCATCATCCCCAGCGCATGGATAACCGTCAGCGAGCGGCGCATCAAAAGAACCCTACGCCCACCTGGAACAGTTTTTCAACTTTCCGTATCATTTCTTTGTTGATGACAAACACGATGACATGATCCTCCGCTTCAATCACGGTGTCGTGGTGTCCCATGATAACTTCCTTACCTCGCACTACCGTGCCTATCGTGGCTCCTTTGGGTAAGTCAATTTCATCAATGCGTCGCCCTACTACATTAGAAGAACGTCTGTCTCCATGCACCACCATTTCCAGCGCTTCTGCCGCACCACGGCGCAAGGAATGCACTACTGCGACATCGCCCTGGCGGACATAGGCCAACAAGGAGCCGATGGTGACTTGCGCCGGGGATAAGGCGATATCGATCTGCCCGCCTTGCACTAATTCCACATAGGCACTGCGATTGATCAATGCCACCACCTTGCGCGCGCCGCCTTTTTTGGCCAGCAACGCAGCCATAATATTATTCTCATCATCATTAGTCAGCGCGCACAATACATCTACACTGCCTATATGCTCGGCAGCCAGTAAATTTTCATCCGTGCCATCGCCATTCAATACCAGGCTATGGGTGAGTTCGCTGGCCAGCCGCTCACAGGATTTTTTATTGTGCTCGATGAGCTTGACCTGATAATTCTGTTCCAGCGCCCGCGCCAATCTGCGCCCGATATTACCGCCACCGACTATCATCACACGCTTGGCTGGCTTATCCATACGCCGCAGCTCTTTTAACACCGTACGTATATTCTCAGTTGCGGCAATGAAAAATAATTCATCGCCCGCCTCAATTACCGTATCGCCTTGCGGAATAATCGGCCCATCATGGCGGAAAATTGCAGCTACGCGGGCCTCGATATGCGGCGCATGCTCGCGCAAGTTACGCAATGCCTTGCCCACCAATGGCCCATCTGCCACAACCCGCACCGCCACCAGGGACACCAGCCCATGAGCGAATTCCAGCACTTGCAGCGCTTCCGGAAACTCAATCAGCTTGCAAATATATTCCGTCAGTATTTGTTCCGGACAAATGGAAAAATCCACACAGAAATTCTGGTCGCTGAAAATTTCCGGATGCATCAAATAATCGGTGGCGCGAATGCGGGCAATTTTGGTCGGGGTGTTATGCAGGCTGGCAGCCAGTTTGCACGCCACCATGTTGACTTCATCACTTTGCGTGACCGCCAGTAACATGTCGGCATCGGCAATACCCGCTTGCGTCAGCACGGAAGGGTGGGAAGCATTGCCCACCAAAGTACGCAAATCAAAACGATCTTGCAGCATGCGCAGTTTGGCCGGATCGGTATCCACCACTGTGATGTCATTAGCTTCACTCACCAGACTTTCCGCCACGGTTGAGCCGACTTGCCCGGCACCTAGTATTAATATTTTCACGCTATCCTTTAATTCTGGTGACAGGTAACGGGTGATAAGTGACGGGCAGGTTGTTTGTCACTCGTCACCTGTCACTCGTCACTATGTTTACGTATCCACTTCTTCCATTCGGCAAACAACTTGGCATCCAGCGCGGCAATTACTGAACGTTGCCATACTTTTCCCTGGTCAAAATCATCCACGTCCAGGCTGCTCATATGCCCTCCTGCCTCCAGCAATATCAAGGAACCGGCGGCATAGTCCCACAGCTTTTGACCCCCATGTAAATAAAGATCATAACGGCCCGCTGCGGTATAACACCAATCCAGCGTACTGGCACCAAAATTGCGCTGTGAGCAATACGGGGGGTTGCTGGCGAGCTGGGCGGCCAGCTTGCCATCCAGCCGTTTCATGTCCACATTGGCCAAGGCATCGCGCAAGGAATGCGTATTGATCCGGCCCGCTAATTTTTCGCTGTTGAGGAATGCACCGCGCAATCGTTCGGCGGCAAATACTTCGTCCTTGACCGGATCATAGACCACGCCCAGCACACTTTCACCAGCACGGATCAGCGCTACCGAAATAGCGAAATAAGGTAACCCTCGCACGAAATTTGAGGTTCCATCCAGCGGATCAATACACCACACCGTTTGCAGGCCGTCACCCAACAATGCCTGCTGCTGCTCTGCACTCATCTCTTCGCCTATGACCGGGACATTGAGTATGGCTTGCAGTTTGCGGGTGAGGGCTTCCTGGGCAGCGAGATCGGCCTCCGTGCATAAACTGCCATCGCTCTTGTGCTGGTGCGCCACCTTCATATAGCGCGGCATGATTTCTTCCGCAGCCACCAACTTGACTGTTGCTGTCACCGCTTTAAGGGTGGCGCTCATACCCACATTGGAGTTCATCCTTGGGCTGGATGGGGTGTTAGATTTACTAAGGGATGTACGAGTCACGCTTTATTCTTCCACTTGATCGAACACCCCATGCTGGCAATTTGCTCGCGTGGCCCCTGGCCAGTTTGCGCCACTTGCACCATGGCATTAAACAAATCGCGCGGGGCATCGGCTACCAACTCTTTGCGCGACGCATCCAACCGCCCGCGGTATTGCAATTCCAGCTGCGCGTTAAAGCCAAAGAAATCGGGTGTACAAACTGCGCCGTAAGCCTCGGCAACCTGCTGTGTTTCATCCCACACATAAGGAAAGGGATAATCATATTGCCGTGCCACGTGCTGCATATTCTCAAAGCTATCCTCTTCGTATTCGGCGGGATCATTCGACATAATGGCGATACTGTTCACCCCGTAGGTCAACAACTCCCGCGTATCGCGCACCAGGCATTCACGTATGGATTTCACATAAGGGCAATGGTTACAGATAAACATGACCAGCAAACCGTTTTTACCGAGCGTATTTTCCGGCGTATAACGCTTGCCATCTATGCCTCTTAAATTGAAGCCCCGCGCTTTCCAACCGAAATCGCATATTGGCGGCTGCAAACTTACCATGCTCTATCTCCTGCTCCACAATCAAGATCGTTATAGGGCACCTCTAAAAATCCAACTTTCGTCGTCATACTGCGTTACTCACAAAAAATTACTCCTTACATATTAAGTATATGCTGCGTCGCAATTTTTTGCTCGCGCCTTGTCTGGTTTAGAAACTTGAATTTTTAGAGGTACCCTATATTATCATGGCGGCTGTTCAATCCTTACTACCCTTATGTCCATCCCGCGTTTCTATTGTCCCGTTCCGCTGCCTACCAGCACGGAATTTGAATTACCGCCAGCGGCAGCTCATCATGCCAGCCGTGTGCTGCGTTTGCGGGTAAAGGATGCGGTGCAGTTGTTTGATGGAACAGGCCATGAGTTGCACGGTCACATACGCGAAATCAGCGGCAAAAAAGTGGTACTGGAAAAACTGCAAGCCTGTACGGTCAACCGCGAGTCGCCCTTTCCCATCATGCTGGCCCAAGCCCTATGCAGCAGCGAAAAAATGGACTGGGTGGCACAAAAAGCCAGCGAGCTGGGCGTTGCCGCCATACAGCCCGTGCAAACCCGGCGCAGCGTAGCCAAGCTGGCGGGAGAGCGGGCCGAAAAGCGCACCGAACATTGGCGCGGTGTCATCATTGCTGCCTGTGAACAATGTGGCAGAAGCCGCTTGCCGCTGATTTATGCGCCACAGGAATTCAGCAACTGGATAGCCACCATGCGTAATGTGTCGGGTCAAAAATTTATTCTGCTGCCCGAAGCCGCTGCCACTTTGCAGCAACAGCCCAAGCCGCAAGCAGGCGTTACGCTACTAATAGGGCCGGAGGGTGGCTTTGAGGAAGATGAAGCGCAACTCGCGCAACAAGCGGGCTTTGTTGCCATCCGCTTAGGCACCCGTATCCTGCGCACCGAAACAGCCGCGCTGGCAGCTATCACCGCCTTGCAAACCTTGTGGGGGGATTTATAAAATGCCAAGTATCACATTAATACTTTGGGGAGCGCCTTATGCCTTACGTTAACATCCGCATCGCAGGCACACTGAGCCGCGAACAGAAACAACAAATAGCAACGGAAATTACTGACACGCTGGAGCGCATCGCTCACAAACCGAAGTCGTACACTTATATCGCGTTTGATGAGCTGCCCGATGAGAACTGGGCTATTGCTGGACGTTTGCTGGATGAATAATAAAAACTCTATTACGGTGAGTTTAATCCGACAAATAGTGCGTCCCAATTTTCTAGCTGACATAATTTTATTTACATTCGGAAGTTCTAAGGTTTTTGAGCTGTGCAAATAAGCCAGTCAAGCCGCAGTCGCGGGGGAGCACCTCTCAATAGGCGCGCATGCCATCGATTATGCCATTCTGCCTCGACAGCCTTTTGGGTGACTTGCGACTGCTGCGTGAAGGCGAAATAAGCAGTTCCCGCAAGAGTACGAAAATTCAACCAATAGTCGTCGATATTACGAATTTCAACTTCAATCATATGGTGCCTCGCGGAGAAATTTTGAAAACTGCACTCTCCAAGATATTCACTTAAATCCTTAACAGTGATATCGAAAGGCCCGTTAACACCTGATGGAACGTGAAGTTCAGGCAGGTACTTACCAAGTATGGCTGTTCCAAAGGTGATCATTGAGCATTGCGCGGGGGAGCCCCAAAGCTGAATTACAAGCTTGCCCTGCCTCTTGAGAACGCGGTTAACCTCCCGTAAAACAGGGGCTATTTCAGGGAATACCCAGTAACTGCGCAGGAAGGTTACAGCGTCGAAACTACTGTCGGCAAAGGACAGGTATGAAGCGTTCATCACAGCAAATTTAGTGGCAAGGGACATATCCTGCCGTGATCGCTTGCAGGCCTGTCTGATGGCGACGTCTGAATAGTCTATTCCGACCACCTTTGCCCCTTGCGTTGCTAGTTCAAAAGCCAAACCACCATCGCCAGTGGCAATATCGAGTACACTCTCACATTTCAATTTGCCAACAACTTGATCGGCAACTGATCGTGCCAGTGTCACACTGAGGGGTGAGCTTAAGCTGCCAACCACTTCCGCCACTCGACTCCAGTGCGTGGCACTGGCATAACCAAAAGACTCAGTTACGGGTTCCAGTTCGCTCATCCGGCTATCAGAAATCCGCGCCTAGATTGCTTCAGTACTGCCGAAGCAAAGCGGCCTTGCGAATATTTCCTAGTCCCCCCCTAATGGCTTGGCGCTTGCCCTGTCAATTTTCACGCGCGCGGCAATCATTTCCTCAATATCCTTGAAAGTATTAAATCCTTCCCGCACGATTTGTATCGGATCCTTCGATAGGTCGACAATAGCATTCGGAATGCCGTATTTGGTTCGACCGTTATCGATATAAATTGGTATCTGATCACCAAAATAGGCTGCCGCATCCTCCACTACTATCGGAGCAGGAAAGCCATGAGGATTGGCAGAAGTTGCAACATAGGGTGCGCCTGATTCTCGGTAGAGTTGCATCAGAATCCAATTGGCCTGCCACCCAATGCTAACTGAATCCATGTTGGCATTGACATAAGCAGGAATTTTTCTGTTCGGAACAATGAAAGAGACAGGTCCTGGCATTAATTTATTGAGTACTTCCTGATGCCAAGTAGTTATTTTTCCATACTTTGCAACATCCTTGGGGTCGACGACT
>JAUSKS010000201.1 GCA_030646595.1 Gallionellaceae bacterium
TCTGGAACGGTTGGGCATTGATGGCGCAACCCTGGTGGAGAAGGATGCGCTGGTGCATCAGCCGCATGGCATTGTGCTGGTGACTGGCCCTACCGGTTCTGGCAAAACAACGACGCTGTATGCTGCCTTGTCACGCATAGACTCGACCGTGACCAATGTCATGACGGTGGAAGACCCGGTCGAGTACGATCTGGATGGCGTTGGCCAGACGCAGGTTAACCCGCGTATAGACATGACCTTTGCGCGCGCGCTGCGCGCGATTCTGCGACAGGATCCGGACGTGATCATGATAGGCGAGATACGCGATCTGGAAACTGCGCAGATTGCCGTGCAAGCCAGTCTGACGGGTCATCTGGTATTGGCTACCCTGCATACCAACGACACGGTCAGCTCAGTGACGCGGTTGACTGATATGGGCGTAGAGCCTTTTCTATTATCATCGAGCTTGCTCGGCATCCTGGCGCAACGGCTGGTGCGCTGCTTGTGTACGGAATGCCGCGTGGCTTATACACCGGATAGTGCGGAGCTGGCGTTGCTGGAAGGACAAGCCCCTCAAACATTATATCGTCCACTGGGCTGTACCGTTTGTGGGCAAAGCGGTTACCGGGGGCGCACCGGCATCTATGAATTATTGACGGTGAATGATGCGATGCGACAATTAATTCATACCCGTGTGCCTGAGCAAGCGCTGCGCCAGCATGCGCTGCAAGGCGGAATGCGCAACCTGCGTCAGGATGGCATGCGGCTGGTGCTGGCTGGCATTACTTCATTGGAAGAACTGTTGCGCGTTACGCGTGACTGATTTTTACCATGGCTGCATTTCGCTATCAGGCTCTTGATGCTGCCGGAAAAGAAACGCGTGGGGTAGTGGAAGCCGATACCTTGCGCCAGGCACGTAGCAATTTGCGCGATTCCGGTTTGGTGGTCATCGCCGTGGATGCAGTGTCACAGGAAACGCTGCAAACAGGCAGCGGCATACATTTTCGCTGGCCTGGACGCAAAGGCCTTTCAGCAGCCCAACTCAATCTGATCACGCGGCAACTGGCAACTTTGCTTGCCGCCGGGCTGACCTTGGAGCAAACACTGAGCGCGTTAATTGAGCAGAGTGAGAATGAAACCGCGCGCCAGGTTTTGGCGGGGGTGCGCGCCGAGTTGCTGGCAGGGCACACGCTGGCGCAGGCGATGGGGCGGTATGAGACTGTGTTCCCCGATATTTATCGGGCGTTGGTGCGGGCTGGTGAGGCTTCGGGTGAATTGGGCAAGGTCATGTTGCGTCTGGCTGATTACACTGAATCACGTCAAGCCTTGCGCCAAAAAGTCGGGCTGGCGTTCGTCTATCCTGCTATCGTGACTGGTGTTGCGCTGTTGGTGGTGACAGGCTTATTGGTATATGTCGTGCCGCAGGTGGTGAGTGTATTTCAGCAGTCGCATCAGAAATTGCCCTTGCTGACGCGCATGTTGATTGGGTTGAGTTCGACCTTGCAGGCGACTGGCGGATATTTATTAATTGTTTTGATAGCAACCGGGTTTGGACTGCGCGCCTTGTTGCAACGCGAAGTGTTTCGCTATCAATGGCATCTACGTTTATTGCGTTTGCCGGTGATAGGGCGCTTGGTGCGCGGCATTAATACCGCAAGGATGGCCAGTACGCTGGCCATCCTTGCGGGCAGTGGCGTTCCCTTGTTGACTGCGCTGACAGCGGCGGCGGGGGTGGTCAATAATTTGCCGATGCGTAGAGCAGTGGAAGAGGCGTCTAAAAAAGTGCGCGAGGGTGTAGGACTCAGTCGTGCGCTGGCCGTTTCGGGTTTGTTTCCGCCCATTCTGATTCATTTAATTTCCAGCGGCGAGGTGAGCGGCCAACTGGATGCAATGCTGGAACGCGCAGCCGCACAACAGGAGCAGGAGGTGAGTGGCTATACCGCAGTGTTGACCTCATTGTTGGAGCCAGTACTGATTTTAGTAATGGGTGGGGTCGTGCTGATTATTGTGCTGGCCATCCTGATGCCTATCATTGATATGAACCAGATGGTGCGTTAGCAGCCGTACTCCAATATAATCCACTCCCTATTTCTGAACCCTATATGACTACCCTGGCCTGGATTATCACAACCAGCATTGCTGGCGGCGTATTGAGCATTTTGTGCGCTGCATTATTTGCATTCAACAAACATATGCAGCGCTATTTGAATGGCATGGTGAGCTATGCCATTGGGGCATTGCTGGGTGCGGTATTTCTTAATATCCTGCCGGAAGCCATTCAACTAACTTCCAGTGTTGCTACTTTGAGCGGCACGGTATTGTTCGGCATTTTGTTATTTTTTATCCTGGAAAAGCTGGTGCTGTGGCGGCATTGTCATCATGAGCATTGTGAAGCGCATGAGTTGTTGCAAACCGAACATAATCACGACCACGGACGCAGTGGCATGATGATTATGCTGGGCGATACTTTTCATAATTTTGTGGACGGCATCATTATTGCAGCAGCTTTCATGACCGACATTCATCTGGGCATGGTGACTGCATTGGCTATTATTGCGCACGAGATACCGCAGGAAGTGGGAGATTTTGCCATTCTGCTGAATTCGGGATATAGCAAGCTGCGCGCCTTGCAACTGAATTTGATTTCCAGCTTTGCCTCAGTGGCGGGCGGTGTGCTGGGCTACCTTACCTTGCAGACCATGCAGTCGTGGATACCCTCATTATTGGCACTGGCTGCAGCCAGCATGATTTATGTGGCGGTAGCGGACCTGATACCCGGTCTGCATAAACGGGCGCAGTTGCGTGACACCTTACAGCAGGTAGGCTTGATTGTATTGGGAGTAGCCACCGTGGCGTTGATCAGTGTGATCATGGTGGAATGAAATTCTCCGGGATACTTTACATCTGTCTAGCGAGCAAGCAGGCTTGGTCATAACCCAGCGCACAGCTTTTCTGAAGTTGTTGCAACGCCTGTTCCCGTTGTTGCAACCGCAATAATGATAAGCCTTTGGCGTAATAACCCAGAGGAATATCTGGTTGCATGGCAATGACTATATCGTATTGTGCAATAGCTTCCTGATCACGTTTGGTCTTGGCATAAGCCAAGCCTAGCTGATAGTGTATCGGAGCAAGCTGCGGACTAATAGCCAGGGCGCGCTGATAATCAGCGATGGCCTCATCCCATCGGCGTGCCCAATCGGCAGCCTCGCCCCGGCCATAGAAAATACGGTCTGCGCCAGCTACACGTTCATTGGGTAATAGCAGGGCCGCATCATTCCATAAGCGGTAGGGATCAGCGAATACCCATAGCCGATTCCATGAGAACGAAATTAGCACTAATACCACAGCGCTCATCGCTATCCATGTCTTGCGACCTGGCAACACGCTCAACAACCACGGGAAGAACACCATCATGCCGGGCAACCATAAATAACTACGGTAAAGAACAAAAGGTTCCTGCACCCGAATGCTGGAAAATTCTACCCAGAATTGGAGCCAGGGATATAACATTGCCAACCCAGCCAGTCCAAGCCAGCGTGGACGCAATAATAATTTACCAGCAATGATGCCGTATACAATAAAGCCCACTAAGCCAAGCCATCCTTGCCATGTGCGCCAGCTGAGCAGAAAAGGTTCGCGCATGTCTACTGACATCCAGGCAGGATTCGGCAATATCCACAACAGCAGGTATTTAAAAAATAATCCGGCTTGAGTCAGGATGCTTAATAAATGTAGTACGGGGGTGCTCTCAGTAATCCCCATTTGCTCGAATCGTAAACGGGAAAAATATTCGTAAGACGTTGCCAATATATTCTGGGATCGGATAGTCAACAGTACGCCAATCGCCGCAAAAGCTGCCCAGGTTAGCCATAAAGCATGCTTGCTCGATTTATTTTGTGCGCGCAACAAGATGGTCATGGCTATCATGACAGCGGGCAGCATAACGCTATGTTCCTTGGAGAATCCTGCCAGGAAATAAGCCACTACCGACAATATCAACCAGCGTTTCTGCCCGCTCAGCAAGCCACGCAGATAAGCCAGTTGCA
Organism: Gallionellaceae bacterium; assembly: GCA_030646595.1. Classification (GTDB taxonomy): domain Bacteria; phylum Pseudomonadota; class Gammaproteobacteria; order Burkholderiales; family Gallionellaceae; genus Nitrotoga. Next base: position 4,026 of record JAUSKS010000201.1, read on the forward strand.
TCACTAGTGCGAAAAAAGTGGCGAACAAGATGCTGCGCTGAATAATATAGCCTACGGCATAGACACCCACAGGGTGGCAGGCAAATATCAATGCGCCTAACCATGCGCCCCAAAGAGCTACAGAGGGTTTTTTTTGGCTGTTTATAACTATATCAACCAACCGACGCAGCAGGTAAAACAGGAGCAGGACATTACCGGTGTGTAACAGAATATTGCCTAGATGGAAGGCATAGGTGGATTTGTCTCCAAAGATTGCATAGGTCCAGCCCAGGCTGGCATTAGGTAGCCAGCGTGGGTCAAAATGAAAAAAAGCGTGGATATAATAATCGACCGGCCCATCGTAAAAAAAAGATCGATCATCAAATACAAAGGGATTCCCTAGAAAAGGTATATAGACCAAAGATACTATTGCCATTAACGATAAGAAGTATCCCAGGTTGTGCTGACGAAAGAAGCGATAGGCTGTTTCGCCGCTCATTGGAATTGCAAGAGTATTATTTTTTGACGGGGCGTAAGTAGGCTACGCCGCCATAGCTGCCTATCCACATACTACCGTTAGGTGCTGTGGTCATAGAAAATACATTGTTGTCGAACAATCCGTCGGCCTGAGTCATAACCTTAAATTTTCCGTTTTGCCATAATGCTAAGCCGTTGTTCGTACCTATCCACAGTTGCCCTTTGCTATCTTCATGCAACATGAATACGTGATTGCCGGGTAATCCTTCCGTAGTAGTATAAGAAACCCACTGCTTGCCGTCGAAGCGCGAGAGGCCGCCACCCCAAGTGCCTGCCCAGACCCCCCCTTTACGGTCAACTTGTAGAGCAATAACGTAGTTTGGATTGTAGGCGACATCAACATTTTGCAGACCCATCTCGCGCTTCTGCTTGGCATGATGATCGGATGCACTACCGACGTCATTTTTGAAAGTAATGGCATCTTTAACCTTTTCATAGGCTGCGCCCAAGCCTTTGTCGTGGTTCCAATTATCCCATTTTCCATTAACAAAGCGTGCTAGGCCCCCTTCGGTGGCTAGCCAAATTTCGCCATTCTTGCCTTTGGCTAAGCCATATACCCAATCATTAGGTAATCCGCCATTGGTATTTTCGACAGTAAATAAATCCCATTTGCTACGATTGTCTAAAGCTCCGCCACGAACTCGATTGACCCCTGACCAAGTGGCAATCCAGATATCGCCATTTGCTACTTCGATGGCACCATAGATGAAAGCATCACCTAAGCCTTCCGGAATGTTGTAGTGTTTCCAAGTATCGCTTGCTTCATCAAATACTGAGAGGCCTCCACCATAGGTACCAACAGTAATTTTGCCTTTTAACTTACCTACATAAAAAATGCCATTGGACAGTAAACCATTTTTGGCATCGTAAATCTTGACCGTATCTTTAAGGATGTCATAACGGATGACACCACCGGTTGTTCCTACCCAAGTCGTGTTGCCATCCACATAGATGGATTTAACATTTTTTTCACCGACGCGAAAATGTGTAAATTTCTGCGCTGTACTCATCATCATTTTATCAGTGCGCTCTACTACCGCAGCGTAGGTAGGTTGGACGAGGAGAGTTATTATGTTAACAATCAGTCCACATGCTACAATAACAGCTACGGTTACCGATTTAGTATGAAATTTCATATCTGATCCTGTTGATCATTCAGTTAATCCAGACCTATACGTGTTACGCCACGACGGGTACCTGCCCAAATATCTCCATTAGGTGCTACCGCAACCGCATAGACATTATTGTCCAGCAATCCTTCCGCTTGCCCGAAGTTACGCCAAGCGGTACCGTCAAATTTTGATACGCCATTGTTGGTGCCGAACCAGAACGCACCTTTTGCATCGCGGGCAACTGCGTAGACTACATCCCCGGCGAGGCCATCTTTGCTGGTAAAGTTGGTCCATTGCTTTCCGTCAAAGCGCGCAGCACCGCCGCCCCAAGTACCAGCCCAAACTGTATTGTCCGGTGCAGCCAATATGCAAAATACATAGCTGGGGTTATAGCTGGTTTTTCCGCCCATCATGATGGATAGATCATGCCTGGTGCGCGTTCCCAAGCCAGTATTGGTGCTAACCGCTGCGCCGTCGGCATTAGCCCCGCCTAATCCTTCATTATGCGTCCATGCCTTCCATTTTTTGCCATCGAACATGGATACGCCGCCTTCCGTACCAAACCACACCCGGCCCTGAGCATCTACATCTATGCCATAAACCCATTCATTGACCAGTTCTTTCAGGTAAGTAGTAAATTTTTCTGTCTTAAGATCAAAGTAGTTGGCACCAGCCCAAGTGCCTATCCATACGCCTCCTTTTGGGTCATTAGCGAATGCATAGACCCAATAGTCAGCCAAGCCATGCATGGGGAAATAAGTCTTCCATTTCTCATCTTTATAACGTGAAGCGCCGCCTGCATTGGTGCCAAACCATTTGTAGCCTTCGTTATCAATACCGACTGCGAACACATACTCATTGGCCAGTCCTTGTTCGCGAGTAAAAGTGTGGCGCGGAGTATTGGTTCTGGTATCAATTTCATGTACTCCTGTGGAAGTTCCGACCCACAAGGTATTGCCTGAACTGTCAAAGCGTAGGGCACGGACGAATACGTTTTTACCAACTTCAAAAGTATCCAGAATATGTTCAATGGGACCAGGGGTAGTAATAACTGGAGTTTCTGTTGCAGCCTGGGAAGTAGTCTGAGGGGCTTTTGTTGACGTACAGCCTAAGGCAAAAAAAATAATACTGAAGACCACAGAGGTGGCCAGAATTCTAGCGCCAGTCATAATAAGGTTCTTACGTAGGAGATTACATCAAGAATTTCGCGGTCATTAAGAATACCCAAGAAAGGAGGTCGTGTATCACTTCCTGAGCGGATGGCATCCATTAATACAGGGTCTGGCTGAGCCAGGCTTTCGCCACGGGCGAAATTAGGTGCCTGTGGCATGATGCTGAACCCTTTTTCTCCGTGGCAACCAGAGCAATGCGCCAGATAAAGGGTTTTTCCCTTATCCAGATCTGCCGCAAATGCTGCGGGTGTTAAAAGGATGAACAGCATAGTAAGCGGCCCTAAGAAAAACCTGCGTACGCTGCTGGTGGTATTGTGGAATATCATATTTTCCTGGTAATTAAAAAATGGTTACTTTTTCTTTTCAGGATCACCTCGGAGCAGCCTGAATAATGCCGATTTTTTGCGCACTTCTTTAGGAACAATGCCGCGTATTTTATCAGCTTTGGCAGTGAGAATATCGGCCTGTTTTGGGTCAACAGCCAAGCCGTACTGCCCCGTACGATAAGCAGCAGCCAGTGCATCTAGTGCTACTGGGTTATCATAATCAGCAGCTTTTTGTATCCATGCCAGTGCCTCTGGACTTTGCCGTGCAGCCTCATCCAGGCCCAATCCGATACGGATATACTCTTGGACAAGCTTGGGTTTTTTCTGGGCTAACTCATCCGCACTCAATTCGCGACGGAGGTATGCCTGTACCATTACGGCAATGGCTGGTTTGTGCCCTTGTTCTGCTGCAAGCTTGACCCATTTTCGACCTTCAACCAGATCTTGCGGTATGCCTTCACCATTAATAAACATCATGCCATAGCCAAACAGGCCTTCTGCGTCCCCTTGCTCTGCAGCCATGCGATAAAAGAAGAGGGCTGTGTCAAGCGCCTGTCCTCTTTCAAAGGTTAATCCATAACGTGCCTGAGCTGTTGCGTGGCCTCGAAAAGCGGCCCGCCGGAAAAGTGCTGTAGCATCTAGCATAGCGCCCATATCTCCGGTTACTCCTCGCTCATATAATTTCATTGCTTCGTCAAAATCCTGTTGTGGAGTGGGCAGTTCTTTCTTGACCGTGCTGGCTTCCACCGCGCTAGCTCCCAGGACTGCGCTGGTTGCTTGTACTGATATAGCTTCTGGTACCGAAGCGGCAAATGTCAGTGGCATCCAACACACCAAGCTAACCAAGCACCATTTCCATCTATTCATTAAACCCTCCGTACCTTACACTAATCTTGAGATATTGGGATATAGATACCATCTAGTGCAAACAATTCAAATTATAACAGCAGTCCCCTACCATTCATATATTTCTCATGGTTCCTGGGATGGGCAATTCTTCCATCTTGCGATAAAGAGTGGCCAAGCTGATACCAAGATTTTGTGCTGCCACTTTACGGTCTCCGCTGGCATCTTCCAGAGCTTTTGAAATAAACTTGGCTTCTGCCTGTCGCAAACGGTCGCGCAGGTTTCCCTCTGTAGTCGTTACCGGATCAACTGCTTCCTTGGCTACGCTTTTATGTGTTATTTCCGGTGGTAAATCAACGAGCCGGATGTGACCACCATCAGATAAAATGTAGGCACGGTTGATGACATTTTCCAATTGCCGCACATTGCCAGGCCAGCTATAGGACAGTAAGGCTTGGTCAGTTTCCGGATCAATTTCCATGACACCACTGACTGAAGCTACGCCAACATTACGCACTAAATGACGGATCAGGCCGCTGATATCACTGCTACGTTCACGTAATGGCGGCATATGGATATGAAACATGCTCAAGCGGAAATACAAGTCCTCACGAAATTTTCCCTCTTTCACCATTTCTTTTAGATTGCGGTTGGTCGCTGCTATGATGCGCGCATCTACTCCACGCGTCTGTTCGCCACCGACGGGACGAATTTGTTTATCTTCGATCACATGCAGCAACTTGGTTTGCAAGTGCAGCGGTAATTCTCCGATCTCATCTAGAAAAATAGTGCCGCGATCAGCTTGAGTAAATAGCCCTTTATGGGCTTTGTCTGCCCCGGTGAATGCGCCTTTGGCATGGCCAAAGAATTCACTTTCCAGCAAATTTTCGGGAATGGCACTACAATTGACTGGAATAAAAGGAAAGGTAGCGCGCGGACTTTGTTCATGGATCAAGCGCGCCGCAATGCCCTTGCCGGTACCACTTTCTCCAGTAATAAGCACGGTGCTATTGGTAATGGCAACTTTATTGACCAGACGGTCTACTTGTTGCATAGCAGGGGAACTGAATTTATATAAACCTTGACCCCCTCCCACCATACTGCGCAACGCTTTATTTTCAGCACGCAGGCCGGTCATTGCATCAATCTGGGCTAGTCGATGCAGTAATTCTTCATTGTGCACCGGCTTAACAATATAATCAGTCGCGCCAGCACGTAATGCTTCCACCGCAGTTTCCATCGAGGCAAATGCGGTGACCATGATGAACTGGGTTTCTACTTCAGAACCGGGCAATTTAAAACGCCGCACCAACTCAATGCCATCACCATCGGGCAGACGAACATCACATAGCGCTACGTCTACATCGCCACGAACTAATTTGGCGGTTGCTTCGCTGACGTTTGCTGCGGTGTCTACCGAATAGCCAGCCCGGCTAACCAGCGCCGATAGAATCTGGCGGAGGGCTGCTTCATCATCTATTACCAACACGTGCATCTATATCTCCTTGAAATCGTGAACACCTTCTGTGGCCAGTGGAAGGTGTATGGTTACTGTGGTGCCAACTTCAGGTTCTGACTCGATGCCAATAGTACCGCCATCTGATTCAATCAGCGATTTGGACACTGCCAAGCCTATGCCACTTCCCTTGCCCGGCGGCTTGGTAGTAAAGAATTCTTCGAATACTCGCGCCAGTGTGTCACGGTTCATGCCAGCACCATTGTCGGTAACCATTATTTCGGCATATTCCTCGGCTCGTTGGGTAGCTATTGTGATCTGTGGTTTTGAGTCAGCTTTCCCTTCTGCCGCATCTGCGGCATTGACCAGTAAATTCATGATTACCTGCGTAAGATGGTCGCGTACGGTACGTACTGCAGGCAATTCTGGATCAAGGTTGAGTATCATATCAATAGTGCCAAAGCGCCGGTCAAAGCTGATGAATTTGACAGTATTGCGAATTAGATTGTTCAAATCCAGATGCTCAGGTTCAGAGGACTGTGGCGTCGAAAATTCAGAAATTTGACGGGAAATATTCATTACACGCTTGGCTTGTTCCAGAATCATCTCAGCCTGTAAGATATATTGATTGTTGCGATTCTGGTTATCATTGGAGCCAGGTTCATCACGTATTCCTACCATTGCTTGTGCAGCACCCACGACCGCAGACAAGGGGTTATTAATTTCATGCGCTACCACAGCGGCAAGCGAGCCCACCGCAGCCATTTTTTCCTTGTGGAACCGTTGCTGGCGGATGAGTTCCATTTGTAATTCATTCTGGCGCAATTCAAATTGCATTTTATTGACTGCCTCGATTAACGAGCCCAACTCGTCATGGCGGGTTACCGTTAAAGGTTTTCCCCTGTATCCTTCGACGATAGCCATGGCGCGATCCTGAACGCGACGGATGTCCCAGGCAAGACGGGTCACAAAAAACATCACCAAACTGCCGAGAAACAGGATGCCTATGGCAGCAGTAAATGACCAGGCAAGAGAAAGTCGGTCAAATGTTTCACGGTATTTTTCCAGTAAAACCTGTTTCCGGCTGCGTATCTGTTTGGTCACTTGATCCAGATCAAATACCAGCTTATGCAAGCTGCCGCGCACTTCGCCTATTACATCACGGCTCAGTGGCTTGGCTGGCTTGGTCAGATCCCCTAAATTTAATTGCAGCGCAACAATATTATCAAGCAGGTCGGGATGGGCTACGACTATTTTCCCCATGCCTGCCAAGACCGCTTCGATCTGCACAGTGATGCTACGCGCAGCAGTTTCCAAGCCAGCGGCAGTATCCAGATCAGCAGAATAATAATTGTCATTCACCACGAGTATTGCGCGTGTTACCAGCATATTAAGGCCGAATTGATTGCCTTCTTCCTCATGCACGGCTTCCAGTTGCTGCACATCTGAATAAAGGGTATTACGCTCTACACCCATGATGAATCCGGCTGCGAGGGTGTAGCTCAGAAAAAGAGCCAGAACCCATATGCCTTTGGTGCGCAGCGACATACCGCTGAGCAGCATGGGTGGCATGCCGGGCACGGAGGGTTTGGGATGGATGGCTTTGTTCAATTATCGTATGCCGGTTTTTTTTCAGATAAGTACAGATGGGCAATTATACCGCGACCCGTCCAAATAATGATCTGCACAAGCAGTACTGATGTTCAGCGATAATTGCTTTGTCCCATATAACTACCAGCGGTTTTTTTTCGGGCAAACATATATCCTAGCTGGTCTTGATAGACTACCTGCCACTGCGGGTTTTGCAATAGATAAGCGTTTAGCTTATATGGCTCTTTTTGCCAAGCAGTAGCGTAAGGGATGAGCACAAAATCAAAATTGTCCTGGTCCAGCTTCTCTACTCCATACGGAGTAGCCCAAAGAATATGAGTATAGTCATTGAAACGTCTGGGATACAGCGCACGGCCATCAATATACACATTGATCTGTGGATTCAAATGCCATATCAGATAGCCACCCCAGGTATAGCCATTGAAAATTTTCCCCGATAATTTATTTTTCTGAATGAACTCTACCGCCCCGATAGGGTAACGCGCTGGATTGAGCCCTCCTTGGAAAGCCTGTCCATGCTGGACACCATATCCTAAAGTAAATAATGCTATGGCAAGTATTGCGCCATAGGCAGGGAGCGTAGGAAATTTTATCGGTGCGGTGAGCCGGGATAGCCCTAGAGCTACATAGGGAGCCGCATATAATATAAAGAAGGGGATATAACGAAAGGCATTCAAGCTGATTGCAGCCAACAATAAGCTGACCCATAACGGTGTCAAATGGGACTTCTTGAATGCTTTTGGCAACGCAATCACTGCCAGCAGCAAAAAGCCCCAATAGAACGGCACCATGATATTCATGTCTTGCCATAAGGTAATCGGGCTTGCGTATTCAGAGGTTCTTTCCCGATTCAATACGCCATCGCCAAGTTGGTAAGCAGCCAAATACCAATAAGTATTGAGTCCACTGGGGGTGAGTAAAGTACACAATACTGCAAAGACGATAATGGCAAAAAACCATTTTCCCCCGAAACGCTGGCCTTCAAACCAGCGCCACTCAATGGCATAAGATAGAGCCATAAGCATTAATACCACGCCCCCTAAGGTTATACCACCATGCATATTGGCCCAGAGCAGCATAATCGGAGGTAATAAATAGAGTGGCCACTGAACTTTTTTCTCGCGAGAAAATTCCAGCAATAGCGCCACTATCGGGAAAAACAGAAAGGAAAGGAGTTGCGGTCGGTCCCCCGTAAAGTACAGCAGGCCCATACCTACAATGAACATAACCGCCAAGCTACTCAGACCACTTGCGCCTATAAGTTTGCTACGGAAAAATGTCAGCGCCAGGCACAAGGTTAGTGTAGCAGCCTTCAGGAAAATAATGCCGGTTGTACCCAAGTAATTATAGGTAAGAAACATGCCAATTTGCGCCAACCAATAAAATCTTAAAGTGGATGCCCGCATGGGGCCATCATCTGCGTCATAGACGCTGAAAGGATCTTCTGCAGGGATGGTGTGGGTTTCAAAGAAATAGCGACCAGAGGCAATATGCCACCAAAAATCCATGTCCCATATGGGGACGAAATAGTGGCCAAAAAATGCTAGGAACACAGCCGCCAATGCCGCATATTTTATAAATGGCTTCATTTCAGGCCCATCATTGATTATTGTTGCCAGGCAGTCGCTGTACTTGCAATAGCTGTTCAGCCTCCTCGATCATTTTAGGATCTGACCAATTCCGTTCGCCCACAATAGTGCGGGCTATGCTGTGATCTCGTCGCAACAAGAAGGTACTGGGGAAGCTGGGGATATGCAGAATATTATTACCTCGATCCCACAGCATCGGGAAAGTGAGAGGGACGCGTATCAGAAATTCTCGCACCAAATTAAGATCGCTATCAACCGAGATACCAATAACCCGTAGATCTTTCGGGTTAAACAAAGTGCTTAGTTTTTCCAGGCTGGGCATTTCTTGTACGCAAGGAGGGCACCAACTGGCCCATATATTGACCACCAGAGCAACTCCGGAATAAACGGAAAATGGTGTGACGTTCCCATCCAGATTGGGTAACTGCGAAATATCTTGCAGAAAATGCCCGCGTATGGTCTCTATGGAGTCTGCATTATCGCGACAAGACGGTAAGAAACTGGTCGCTGCACCGACTAGGGCTAATTGCAATAATCGCCGTCTGTGTGGGCTCGTCAGCACGATTACCCCCAATAACTTGCACAACCGCCGAAGAAATTTACCATCAATTTCTTCAGCTCATTTTATTTAACTTCTGAATCAATGGTAATTGCGACGCCTTTAGCCCCTACTTTTACTGGCTGCGATGATCCTTGCAGATCACCTAAAGTTGGCGTTGCACTTCCTGTCTTGGATATACGCGCGCCTATTATAACGTTGGGGACAGAGGACAATTTCAAGCTGGGCATCACCGCCATGCTGTCATTCAGCGTGAAAGTTACTGGCAAGTCCTTTACTGTTTTGCGTATGACAGCCAGCGGCATACGTGGCCCTTGTGCAGCGCGGGCAAAAATAAAGACCGAATCATTGTCGCTGACCCGTGCTTTCAAGGCTGGACTCAGATTGACCGTCCCGCTCACGGTTTTACCCGGTGTCCCGGCACGAGCCGCAGTTGAGTTGTTAGCCTGCGGGCTAAGCGGTGGCAGGCCCGCCAAGCCACGCGCTTCATTGATGCTGGTGGTAATTGAGGTGGCTAACTGGGAATCGCCCGGGGCCAGCTTGAGAATATTTTCCCACCATTTAATGGCGTTGCGATAATCCTTGCGTTCGAAAGCTACGGAGCCTGCCAGCGACAGCGCCTTGATGTTGTTGGGGTCAATCTTCAGTGCCTGGTGTATGATTTTTTCCGGCTCACCTTGCAATGTTCGCTTGGACATGGCCAGCACATCAGCGTAATCCGCCAGTAAGGGGGCATCTTCCGGTAACATTTTGGCTACCTTTGCATAAGCCTTACCAGCCTCCTCATAGCGGCGCAAAGCGGTGTAGGAACGTGCCAGCATTAACCAGCCTTCGGCATCATCCGGGCGCGATGCCATTTTTTCTGCCAACCGTGTGACCATGGCTTCAATTTGCTCTTGCGTGACCGCATGTGGCTGTCCTTCTGTAGCCGCTTGTGGTTCAGCTTTCTGGCTCTGCGGGTCCAACCCGGCGGGGGTGCCTAGCACGAGATAGAGCGAAATCGCCAATATGGGTATGGCAACGACTAGTGCTACAACCCCGGCAGTAGGCCAGCGGTTACCAGTAGCAGCGGCAGGTATATTCGGGCTACCTGAATCTTCCAGCACACGGCCTTCCAACTCGTTACGTGCATTAAGATATTGCGTTTGATCCAGAATCCCACTTGCCAACTCCGCATCTAATTCCCGTAATTGATCGCGATAGACGGATAGATTGACTTCCGAAAGTGTGGCAGATGACCGGCGCTTGCCCAGTCCCAGTAAGGGAGCAGCCAGTACCAAAAGTGCGACTACAACGAGAACGCTTGCTACAGCCCAAAACACTACCATGAATGCCCCCTAAATTATTTATCTGTACCAGCCAACAATGATGCCGCCCGCGCATGTTCTTCAGAGCTCAAGCCAGGCGCTTGTTGAATCAACTGGCGGCGTTTGCGCAACATGGCAATTAAAACCACAAAGCCTAGCCCCAAGAATACGAAGGGCCCGAACCACAACAGCCAAGTAGTCGATTTTACTTGGGGTTGGAACAGCACAAAGTCACCATATCGGGCCACCATATAATCCAGCACTTGTTGTTCTGATTGCCCTTGACGCAATTTCTCGCGCACCTGATTTTTGAGATCAATCGCGAGCTCAGCATGGGAGTCAGCTATGGTCTGGTTTTGGCATACCAGGCAGCGCAATTTGTCAGCCACGGCCATAACCCGCTTTTCTAATACGGGGTCGTCAGTAGTTGGCACCGCTTCACCCGCATGGGCCAAGGGTAAAGTAAAAACGAGCAGCAAAGTAAAGAGCAGTTTGTTAAGCACCGTTCAACTCCTTAATGAGTGGGATTAGTTTATCCTGGATGACATCGGGCGTGATTGCCCCGATAACCTTGTGGCGGATAATGCCAGCCTTGTCAATGACAAAAGTTTCCGGTACCCCATAAACCCCCCAGTCAATTCCTGCTGTGCCTTCATGGTCGTAGGCAGACAGCACATAGGGATTGCCTAACTTTTGTAGCCAATCTACGCCGTCTTCGCGTTTGTCCTTGTAATTAAGTCCGACAATAGGCACTATATTTCGCCGTGACATTTCTACCAGCAGGGGATGCTCCTGGCGACACGTTACGCACCAGGAGGCCCATACATTAAGCAACCAAACTTTGCCGCGTAATTCCTCCGGGGTAATCGTCTTGCTGGCATCGTGCAACTGGGCAAGATGAAAGGTGGGAGCCATTTTCCCGACCAGTGGCGAAGGGACTTCTCTGGGCTTAAGTTTAAGCCCGACACCTAAAAAAATAATCAGGACGAAAAAAATAATCAGTGGCAGTACAAAACGATTCATCTGGTTTCCTTCAATCAATGCTGCGCCGGCGGCGTTATGGCCAGGCGGTAACGGCGGTCGCTTACCGCCAGCAAGCCGCCAAGCGCAATGAACACGCAGCCGCCCCAGATCCAATTGACCATGGGCTTATGCTGGATACGTACAATCCACTCATCTATGCTGACCCGGTCACCCAAGGCAATGTAAAGATCACGGAAAACCCCGCTATAAATATCGGATTCAGTCATGGGCATATTTTGCGCAGTGTAGATACGCTTGGCCGGATGCAGGGTCGCTATTTTTGCACCGTCCCGCGTTATTTCCAGTGTAGCTGATGACGAGTTGTAGTTTGGCCCCTGTATCTGTTGTACACCGAGGAAACGGAAAGCGTAGCCGTCCAATGTTGTAGTATCGCCCATGCGCATACGCACTTCGCTGGTGCTTTCAAAACCCTTGACCAGCGTGACACCCAATACAAATATGCCTATGCCTGCATGAGCCAGTAGCATGCCGTAGGTAGCGCGTGGAGTGGTGCGTAGCTTTGTCCATACTCCCACTCCAGCAGAGTCGCGTACGCGGGCCACCAGATAAGCCAAGCTGCTCAGTAATGCCCATAAGCCCAAGGTAACACCACCTACCACCGGCGCTGTCCAGTGGCCAAACAGGAAGGTCACCCCAACTGCCAGCACTACGCTAGCTACTAACCACGGCAATAAACGTTTTGTCATTTCGGCCAGGCTGGCTTGTTTCCATCGTGCGCGCGGTCCAACACCCATCATGAATACAGCCAACGCCATAATGGGGGCAAATACCGCATCAAAATAAGGTGGCCCAACGGAAATCTTGCCCATGTCCAATGCATCCAGAAACAAGGGGTAGAGGGTGCCGATAAATACCGCACCAGCGGCTGCAACCAGCAACACGTTGTTGACCAATAACATGGACTCGCGGGAAATGACATCGAACCCGCTGCCCAGCCCTACCTTGGGGGCGCGCCAGGCGAACAAGGCGAGCGAGCCACCTATGACAATACCCAAAAATCCCAAAATGAAAACGCCGCGTGCCGGATCGGTGGCGAAAGAGTGAACCGAAGTCAGTACGCCTGAGCGAACCAGAAATGTCCCCAACAGGCTTAAGGAAAAAGCGATAATGGCCAATAGTACGGTCCAGTTTTTAAATGCTCCGCGCTTTTCAGTCACCGCCAGCGAATGTATCAGTGCGGTGGCAACCAGCCACGGCATGAAGGAGGCGTTTTCTACCGGATCCCAGAACCACCAGCCGCCCCAGCCCAACTCGTAGTATGCCCACCAGCTTCCCAGCATAATGCCCACGGTCAAAAATACCCATGCTATGGTGGTCCATGGTCGCGACCAGCGCGCCCACGCTGCATCCAGCCTGCCGCCTATCAGCGCTGCGATGGCAAAAGCAAAAGCAACCGACAGTCCGACATAACCCATGTACAGCATGGGCGGGTGTATGACCATGGCCGGGTCTTGCAACAGCGGATTGAGATCGCGACCATCCACTGCGGCCGGTAACAGGCGCTCAAATGGATTGGAAGTAAACAACGTAAAAGCGAGAAAGCCTACGCTGATCAGTCCCATGACACCGAGTACGCGCGCTACGATTTCTTCCGGCAAGCGTTTGCTGAATATTGTTACCGCAAACATCCATAGCGTGAGCATCAGCACCCACAGCAGCAGCGATCCTTCATGCCCGCCCCACACTGCGGCAAAGCGATAATGTACGGGCAACAGTGAATTGGAATGTGAAGCTACATACAGTACCGAAAAGTCGTTCACAATAAAAGAATAGGCCAAGCAACCGAAAGCTGTCGCCACAAACAGGAATAGTCCGCGCGCCACTGGTCGAGCCAGCGCCATCAATTGCGCGTTGCCGTTTAGACTGCCGGTGATGGGCAGCACACCCAGCGCCAGCGCCATTACAAGTGCCAGGATGAGGGAGAAATGACCAATCTCAGGAATCATTTTATGCTCCTTGATTCATTACAACTGATTGCCATTGCCAGAGCCTCGTTTGTTGCCGTCCAATTATACGACCTCATTAGTTTACCTTTCGTGTATTCCACTACCCTGATACAAGAATGCTATAGGTCATCTCATGCACATTTTCTGTTAACAAGAGAATTACCCCCCAACTACTTAAGATTATTTTTAACATAATTTTTAATCGTAACATGGGTGCCTGGGTTTTACCAAGCATCTGACTAAATCCCCTTGCCGGACAGGGATAAAAATGTCACTACTTAAGTATTGCTGGGCGGGCTATGTTTGATGTGACGGCGTTGCTGGTATGCCCAGCGCATTAATCCTATTCCTGCCAGTACCATGGGCAGACTGAGCCATTGGCCCATGCTGACGCCTAAGGCCATGCCGAAAATGCCATCATCTGGATTGCGGCTGAATTCGGCCAGAAAACGCAAACAACCGTAACCAATCAGAAATAGGCCGGATACTGCGCCTATGGGGCGGGGTTTGCGTGAGTATAACCATAGCAGCACAAATAGTACCAAACCCTCCAGTACAAATTCATACAGCTGTGACGGATGACGCGGCAAATTGTCTGCTCTGGGGAATACCATACCCCAAGCCAGGCTGGTGGGGCGGCCCCATAATTCGCCATTGATGAAATTGCCTATACGCCCTGCACCCAAGCCCAATGGTACCAGTGGCGCAACAAAGTCCATCAGCGGTAACCATGCAATTTTGCGCTTGTGTGCAAATAAACCTATTGCGATCAGCACACCGAGGAAGCCACCATGGAAGGACATGCCACCCTGCCATACAGCAAAAATTTCCAGCGGATGGGCTGCATAATAGCCAGGCT
>JAUSKS010000092.1 GCA_030646595.1 Gallionellaceae bacterium
ATCGTCAGGCCCCCATGCCTGGTACGATTATGACTATCAAGGTGGCCGATGCTTCCAGAAAGATCACTCAATTCAGGATAAAGCCTGGTGTGAGCAACATGGCAAAAAGGGCGGTGGTAACCATCCCTCATTAGACGGCTATCAGCGTCATGCTCACCTGGATTACCCAGGACAAAAACCATAAGCAGGTGGTAATTATTTAAAATAAAAGACCCCGCAGATTTTTGCGGGGTCTTTTATTTTCAGGCAATCTCAATACGCTGGGCTACTCCCCACAATTAAGTTTGCTTAAAGCAAGCTTTTTGTTACCATGAATTTTGTCCATGGCCTTACTCTCCTTTTTTGTCTACTAGCTTGCAACCTCTAGTTATCAGCCATTTTTCCATTGCCAACAGCCTGGGCGTAGGTACGACCGCAGTTGCGGACGCACTGCGCAACCGGCACACCGGCTTGGCGCATTGCACATTTGAAAATGTAGCGTTGGATACCTACGTGGGTGAAGTTGCGGGACTTGGTTCATTTCGTGTATGCGCCGACCTTGCCGATTTCGATTGCCGCAATAATCGCCTGGCGCAGATGGGTCTGGAGCAGGATAGGTTGGTTGATGCTGTAGTGGCGGCGCGTAAAAAATATGGGGCGGGACGCATTGGGGTTTTTATGGGCACCAGCACTTCGGGCCTGCTCCAGACCGAACTGGCCTACCGCCGCCGCGACCCGCACACGGGCGCATTGCCGCCGGATTTTCATTACGCTGAAACCCAAAATACTTTTTCCCTGGCTGATTTTGTACAACGCTATCTGAGGCTGGCCGGCCCAGCTTATACCATCTCTTCCGCGTGTTCCTCAACTGCCAAGGTATTTGGCAGCGCAGCCCGCATGATCGCAGCAGGTATGTGCGATGCCGCCATCGTGGGCGGTGTAGATACACTGTGCCTGACCACCTTGTATGGTTTCAATTCCCTCGGTCTGGTATCCCACACACCTTGCCGCCCTTATGATGTACACCGTGATGGAATTTCCCTGGGCGAGGGTGCGGGTTTCGCCTTGCTGGAAAAACCAAGTGGACCAACTAATACTCCGCTCATGCTGCTGGGCATAGGTGAGAGTAGCGATGCGTATCATATGTCTACGCCGCATCCAGAAGGTCTAGGCGCGAAACTGGCTATGCAGCGCGCGCTTGATTCTGCCCGCATGACACCGTCGGATATTGATTACATCAACCTGCATGGCACGGCCAGCAAAAGCAATGATGCCAGCGAAGACCAAGCTGTATGCGGGATTTTTGGCAGCGCATTGCCGTGTAGTTCTACCAAGGGCTGGACCGGGCATTTGCTGGGCGCATCGGGTATTACAGAAGCGATCATTTCACTGTTGGCCATGCAGCATGATTTCATGCCCGGCAGTTTGCATACCCAACACCTGGACCCCGCGTTAAAAAGTAATTACCTGTTGCACAACAAGGCCGCGCGCGTTAAGCGCGTGTTAAGCAACTCCTTTGGTTTCGGCGGCAGCAACTGTAGTTTGATTCTGGGCCGGGCCAGTTGATGCGTATCTTTGTCGAAGGCGTGGGGTTGTTGGGGCCTGGTCTTAACGATTGGCAGACCGGTAGTTTGGTAGTGGCGGGTCAGGCAGACTATGTACCCATGCCCACCATATTGGCTACCAGCACTTTACTTCCCCCCGCCGAGCGGCGGCGTACCGGGGTGCCGGTCAAGCTTGCGCTGGCTGTGGGAGAGCAGGCTTTTTTACACGCGCAACGTGATATGGCCGCGACCGCCACGGTATTCACTTCATCCGGCGGAGATGGAGACAATGTACACCAAATTAACGAAACGCTGGCCACTGCCGAGCTGGAAGTATCGCCCACCCGCTTTCATAATTCGGTACACAACGCTGCTGCCGGATACTGGAGCATCGCTGCGCAATCGCACCAACCCTCCACCAGTTTGTGTGGCTACAATGCCAGCTTTGCTGTCGGCTTGCTGGAAGCCGCCACGCAAATTACGGTAGACAGCCACGCGGTGGCATTGATCGCATATGACCACGCTTATCCGCAACCGCTGCATGCCGTGCGCCCGGTCAGTGCCAGCTTTGGTGTCGCGCTGGTGTTGACAGCGCAAGCTACTGCTCACACGTTCGCGACCCTGGATGTAAATTTTGTAGCGGGCACACGCAATCCAACCACGCTGCCTTACCCTGCATTGGAAACGCTACGAGCCAATGTACCCGCCGCGCGCAGCCTGCCCCTGTTATCCGCTTTGGCGCGCAGCGCGACTGCTACCGTAGTGCTGGAGTTGACCGCAGGCAACCATCTGCATATCGCAACCACGCCATGCAAATAAACCACGCCGAAATTGCCCGCTTGATCCCGCATGCGGGCAAGATGTGCTTGCTGGATAGCGTTAGCGAGTGGGACGCAGTAAAAATAAAATGCCGCAGCCGCAGCCATTTGATGCAAGATAATCCACTACGGACTGACGGGCAATTATCCGCGCTATGCGGCATTGAATATGCCGCGCAGGCCATGGCGGTACATGGCGGACTGACCGGCCTTACAGACCGTCTGCCGCGCGCGGGTTATCTGGCCAGCTTGCGCGATGTCGTGTGCCGTCGCAGCCGACTCGATGACATGGAAGGAGATTTAATAGTGGAAGCGGAACAGTTGATGGCCGATGAAACCCGCGTCATTTACCAATTTGCGGTGCGGGTAGGCGCGATTGAGATATTAAGCGGGCGGGCAGCCGTGGTGCTGGACGTGGGGATATCTACATGAAGCGCGCGCTGGTCACCGGCGGCAGCGGCAGTATTGGGGCGGCGATTTGCCGCAAGCTGGCGGCTGATGGGTATTATGTCTATGTGCATGCCCACTCGCACCTGGCGCAGGCGGAAGCGGTGGCAACAGAAATTGTGGCGGCGGGTGGTTGTGCCAGTGCGATAAGTTTTGATATTGGCGATGCCGAAACTACGGCAACCGCATTACTGGCCATGCTCGCTGATGGCCCGCTGCAAATCCTGGTCAACAATGCCGGTATACACGACGATGCCGTCATGCCCGGCATGAAAGCCGAGCAATGGACGCGGGTAATTGATACTACGCTCAATGGCTTTTTCCATGTTACGCAGCCGTTGCTGATGCCGATGATAAGCACACGCTGGGGTCGCATTGTCAATATTTCTTCGGTTGCTGCCATCACTGGTAATCGTGGTCAGACCAACTACGCCGCTGCCAAAGCAGGCTTGCATGGTGCAACCAAATCGCTCGCGCTGGAGTTAGCCAGCCGGGGCATTACCGTGAACGCCATCGCGCCCGGCATTATTTCTTCCGCCATGAGCGCAGATGTTTTCAGCAAGGAAATGATAGTCGATCTGGTGCCGATGAAGCGCGCGGGCAAGCCGGAAGAGGTGGCTGACCTGGTCGGTTTTATTGTGTCAGAAAAAGCCGCATATATTTCCGGGCAGATCATTTCCATCAATGGGGCGATGATATAATTCCAGTTCCGGATAGAAACGATCACTGCGTTGACTGCGTCTTCAGCTCCTAGCCGTACTACATGTACTGTCTTCGTCGCCTCATCCTTGCCGCCTTGTGCTCCTTTCTATCCAGAATTGGAATGACACGGCAATTAAATCGTTTCCCATATTTTTTGTAAACGCTTCGCCGACACGATCACGGGTGTTTTTAATTCTTGCGCAAATAAGGACACACGCAGCTCCTGCAACAGCCAGCCGAATTCTTCCACACGCGACTCCATTTGTGCGGCCAGTTTGCGCTGCCATGCTTGTTGCAAGGATTGCATCTGCGCATACTGACGTGCATCACGCGCGGGATCTGCCCGCAGTTTTTCCAGACGGATATTGATCGCCTTGAGATAGCGCGGCAGATGTTGCAAGCGTTCGTAAGGTGTGTCAGCGATAAATTCCTTGCGCAACAACCATGCACATTGGGTGCGTATATCCTGCATAGCTTGTGCATGCAACTTGGCGGCGGGCAAATTTTTCTGCACCAGTTGATATTCAGTCAATATTATCCCCGTCAACCGCGCAATTTCCTGCGCTACCAGGGTCAGGCGGCTTTTCGCTTCCTTGCAACGCGCAGCGAAGGTTTGTTCATCGGTCGGCCATGGCTCATTTAAACAACAACGATCAAAGGTCATTGATAATATTTGCCGATATAAATCCTGCGCACTACCAAATGCTAAAAACTGCATGGCCAGCGCCTGCAAGCCCAGATTTTTTTCCAGAAATTTAAGTTGCGGTTTGAGCGCCAGCATGAATAAACGGCGCAGTCCCACACGATGCGCAGTCAGCGCCTCACCCCGGGTATCAAATGCGCGCAGCGTCACTGCATCCCCTTCATCCACCACGGCATTGAACAGCGTGACCATTTGGCCAGCGCGATCTACCGTAGAGGTTTCTTTGAATTCGGCGAAACTCCAGTCCGGGTAGCTGGGCTGTGTTTCTGTGCCGCTGGCTGACTTCGCAGGCACAGCAGCCACCTTGGGTGCCAGCTCGGTGCGCAATTGCTCAAAATTACGCG
>JAUSKS010000210.1 GCA_030646595.1 Gallionellaceae bacterium
TGCTGGATGTCATTCCCTTGTCGCTGGGCATAGAAACCATGGGCGGTTTGACCGAGAAGATCATTCCGCGCAACAGCACCATCCCCACTGCACGTGCACAGGAATTTACTACCTACAAGGATGGCCAGACGGCGATGAGCATCCAGGTGGTGCAAGGCGAGCGCGAGCTGGTCAGCGATTGCCGCTCGCTGGCGAAATTTGAATTGCATGGTATTCCACCTATGGTGGCGGGCGCGGCGCGCATCCGCATTACTTTTCAGGTGGATGCCGATGGCCTGCTGCATGTGGCCGCGCGCGAACTGGTCAGTGGTGTGGAAGCAGCCATCACCGTCAAACCTTCGTATGGATTATCGGATAGCGATATCCTGCGCATGCTGCATGATTCCAGCCAGCATGCACAGCACGACATGCAGGCGCGCGCCTTGCGTGAGCAACAGGTGGAAGCACAACAGTTGTTGGAGGCCGTACAGAATGCGTTAACCGAAGATGGTGCAATGCTGAATAAGCACGAGCAGGCTGCCGTACAGGCTCATATGGATAAATTGCAATCCCTGCTGCACACCGATGACCATGTAGCAATCAAACGTGCTATTACTCACTTGAATGAAGCTACGGTGGCTTTTGCCCAGACGCGCATGGATAAAAACGTGTCACATGCGTTGAGTGGTCGTAAATTAACTGATCTGGAAAAAATGAAATGACCACCATTACGGTATTACCGCATACAGAATTATGCCCTCAGGGCAAAGCAATCGAGGCTGCGCCGGGCACTTCCATCTGCGACGCCTTATTGCAACATGGCATAGACATTGAACATGCGTGCGAAAAATCTTGCGCTTGCACGACCTGTCACGTTATTGTGCGCGAGGGATTTGACTCGCTGACTGCGGCGGAAGAAACAGAAGAAGATATGCTGGACAAAGCCTGGGGGCTGGAGCCGAAGTCACGCTTAAGCTGCCAGGCCAAGGTGGCTAATCAGCAACTGGTAGTTGAGATTCCCAAGTACACCATCAACATGGTGAAGGAGGGTTGACATGAAATGGACCGATGTGCGGCTGATCGCCATAGAGCTGGCCGAAGCGCACCCCGAAGTAGACCCGCGCTATGTGCGCTTTACCGACCTGCATAAATGGGTGACTGAGCTGGAAGATTTTGACGATGACCCCAAACACAGCGGCGAGAAAATTCTTGAAGCGATACAAATGATGTGGATAGACGAGGTGTAATGATGTTGATTTGCAAGCAGGTGTGCGCACTTTCCAATCGCTGGCTGTATCTGGCTGGCACAGTGATTATCGCCGGGCTGTTTGGTGCGGCGCTCTACTTGCAATACGTGTTGCATCAAGAGCCCTGCCCGCTGTGCATGATACAGCGCGTCATTTTTATTTCCATGCTGGTGGTATTTGCTATTGCCACCTTGCATAACCCCAAACGCACCGGTGCAAAAATATATGCTGCATTGCTGACCTTGCTTTCTTTAAGCGGCATAGCTGTAGCCAGCCGCCACATCTGGATACAACACCTGCCCAAAGATGAAGTTCCTGCCTGTGGCCCTGGTCTTAACTATATGCTGGATAATTTTCCCCTGGCCGATGTATGGAAAGAACTCATGCACGGATCCGGCGAATGCGCCGCCAAGGGCTGGACATTTCTGACGCTGGGCATACCCGAATGGTCGTTGGTCTGGTATGTGTTGTTGGGAGTGTGGGCAGTGCTGATTGCGTTCAGGAAACCACAAATCTGAATCTTACAGTTAAGTTGAATGTAAAACAGCGCAGCCCTGCATTGCTGGTCACCGGCCCGTAGAAAAAAACCTCGACTTCATCGAGGTAGTGAATAAAGATCACACAGTTCGTTGGTCGTATGCCTAGCCACATTATTGATATCAAGAGCATCAAGAAACAACTTGGATTGAACCTAGAAACCGTAGTTGCATGGTCATAATTATGCTCTGAGGCAAGCTAGCAACGGGTGTTCCCTCTCCCCAACCCCTCTCCCAGAGGGAGAGGGACTTTATTCCCCTCTCCCTCTGGGAGAGGGGCTAGGGGAGAGGGTTTGCACCATGGGATAAAAATTCAACTGCGTTTTTTAGGTTGAAATAAGGAGCGCACAATGTTTATGTACCCTGTCACCCTCACCCCGGACAAAAAAGACGGCGGATTCGTTGTCACCTTCACCGACATCCCCGAAGCCATCACCCAAGGCGAAACCAGAGATAAAGCCCTGGCTGCTGCAAAAGATGCGCTGCAATTGGCGCTGGACTTCTACTTTGAAGACAAACGCGCCGTACCCGCACCATCAAAGGCTAAGCGCGGCCAACACGTTATCGAACTTCCAGCCAGCTTGTCAGCCAAGGTGCTACTGCTCAATGAAATGATTGCCCAGAATGTACGCCCCGCCGAGCTCGCACGTCGGCTGCATACCACCCCACAAGAGATCAACCGATTAACCAATGTGCGACATACCACGCGCATTGATGGTATCGCCGCAGCACTGCAAGCCCTGGGCAAACATTTGGATATGCATTTGGTTTGAATTGGTTACTGGATAACTGGGTTGGGTTCGCATCCTGTATAGAT
>JAUSKS010000211.1 GCA_030646595.1 Gallionellaceae bacterium
TTTTACTGCGCGGGTGCAAGGCATCAAGGCGGATGATGAATTGGGCAAACTTGCGCTGGCCTATAATGAAATGTCGGATATTACTGATCGGGCAGCAGCGCGGGAGCGCGAGCGCGTGTTGCAAGAGCAGGCAGCAGCAGAAGAGTTAAAGAAAAAAGTAGATGATTTGCTAAAAGTGATGACCAAGGTGTCTTCCGGAGATTTCAGTGCCCAGGTGAGTTTTACCGGCAAGGACGCCATTGGTGAGCTGGCAGGTCAGTTACAAAAAATGATCAACTATATCCGCGAATCCAGCGAAGAAAAACTGAAGGCAGTGGAGTTTCTCAAACATAACGTCGATATTATCGGCAATGTAGTGACTGCTGCTGCTGATGGAGATCTGACCGGACACATCAAGATAGACGGAAACGATGCCATTGCTGTGCTGGGATTAGGTGTGCAAAAAATGATAAACAGCTTGAACGTCCTGGTTACCCAGGTGCAGCGTTCAGGTTTGCAGCTGGTCTCATCAGCTACGGCCATTGCAGCTACGTCCAAAGAGCAAGAGGCGACCGTGGCAGAGCAGGCGGCTACTACCAATGAAATTGTTACCACCGCGACTGAAATTTCGGCTACTTCCAAGGAGTTGGTGGATACCATGCATGATGTGTCCAGCGTAGCAGGCGTAGCAGCCGGGGCGGCAGACAGCGGGCGCGTGGCATTAAAGAAAATGGAATCGACCATGAATCATATTGTGGATGCTGCCGGTTCCATCTCCTCCAAATTTGAAGTGTTGAATGAAAAGGCCAACAATATTAATACTGTCGTCACGACCATTACCAAGGTGGCTGACCAGACCAATCTATTGTCACTAAACGCAGCGATTGAAGCAGAGAAAGCAGGCGAATATGGTTTTGGTTTCTCTGTGGTGGCCAAGGAAATAAGACGCTTGGCCGATCAGACCGCAGTGGCCACGCTGGATATTGAGCAAATGGTCAAGGAAATGCAGTCAGCGGTATCAGCCGGGGTGATGAGCATGGAACGCTTCTCGGAGCAGGTACGGCATAGCGTCAATGATGTGCGCGAAGTCAGCGGGCAACTATCGCAGATTATCGAGCAGGTGCAGGCACTGACCCCACGCTTTGAAACGGTACATCATGGCATGCAGTTCCAGTCAGAGGGCGCGGCACTGATCAAGCAATCCATGATCCAGTTAAGCGAAGCTGCGCACCAGACTGTGGATTCATTAAAGGAATCCAATTCTGCCATCATGCAACTGAATGTAACCGCACATGATCTGCAAAGCGGCGTGGTTAAATTTAAAGTGCGGAATAATTCTTAAGCTGCGGACCCGTATTGTGCTTTTTATGCAATTTAAAACGGGTAAGGAAAGATATATCTTCGAAGCCAGAGATATTATCGAAGTTATCCCATATGCCAATTTAAAGCCCATTCCCAAAGCGCCGCCTTATGTTGCCGGGCTGTTGAATTACAGGGGGCATACAGTACCGGTGGTAGATGTTTGTTATCTGATGAGCGATAAATTATGTGAACCGAAATTGAGCACCCGTATTGCCCTGGTGAATTATAAAGGGGTCAATTATAAAAATGAGCATAATGCGACGGTATGCATAGGATTGCTGATAGAGCAATTGACTGAAACCGTCAGATTTGATGAAGCAGATTTTTCAGATTCTGGCGTAGTACTCAAGGATGATCCTTACCTGGGTAAGGTAGTTATTGATGACCACGGCATTATTCAGCTGGTCAATATCAAAAAAATAATACCGGCAGAGGCGCAGGACATGTTATTTGATAGTGTGATTTAAGATAAATGTTCAGGGCCCGTAAATGAACGTATTGCCTATACTGGAGTTGATCAGGGAAAAGATAGGGCTCAATCCTGAATCTATAGGCACTGCGTCGGTTGAAGAAATTATCCAGAAACGGATGAAAATATCGGGCTCGGCCAATATTAATGATTATCTGAGTAAAATTACCGGGTCGTCGACAGAACTCGGAAAATTAATTGAATCAGTGGTTGTGCTGGAAACATTTTTCTTCCGTAACAAAATATCGTTTATTACCTTACAGAACTATCTGGAACAATTTGTCCTGAATGACAAATTGCAGAGGCCTATTCGCATTCTTTGCATTCCGTGTGCCACGGGTGAAGAGCCTTATTCCATTGCCATGCTGTTGTTGAGCATGAAGTTGACGATTAACCAGTTCCATATTCATGCCGGAGATATCAGCGAACAAGCCTTGCAATTCTCAAAGCGGGCGATTTACAGTCCCTATTCATTTCGGGGTAGTGATCTTGATTTCAGGGAGATTTATTTTTCCAAACAGGAAGACAGCTACACGCTCAAAAAAGAGGTCCGCGATGCGGTTCACTTTGAACAGGTTAATATCCTGTCCGATTATTTTCTGTCCAAACATGAGCCATACGACATTATTTTCTGCCGAAATCTGTTGATCTATTTTGATGATGATATTAAGGACAAGGCGCTTACAGCATTATCCAGGCACTTGGCGGACCAAGGCGTACTTTTTGTCGGACATGCGGAGGGGGCAAAAGTTAACCAGTTTGGGTATGCGATTCTGGATTACCCCATGTCATTTGCTTTTGCCAAACCGGAATATGCCAAGGTTATTAATGACGCACTAAAATTAACTGCTGTTAAAAAAGTTTTTCGTGCTCATGATCCGCTGTCACCTCCTATGCCCATCTATGCTCAATATCCAATAAAAACTGCCGCCACTCATGCCCCAGTTAAAAGCCAGAAATCGAGCGTTGATAAAGAAACAAAGGCCATACAAAAGGCCCCGGATGATCTTTCGGTAGCAAGAAAATTGGCCGGGGTGGGAGATTTTGCTGAGGTCATTACCATTTGCGACAAGCTGCTGGCAGAAGGGGCAGAGTCTGCCGAGGTATATTATTTGCTAGGCCAGGCCATTGGCTCTACTGGAAACAAGCTGATGGCTGAAGAGTATTTAAAAAAGGCGATTTATCTGAATGCTGATTTTTATGAGGCTCTGATTTATTTATCCTGCCTGTTTGATCAAATGGGTAATGCCGAAAAAGCGGACGCCACTCGTAAAAGGGCAGAGCGGGTAAAACTGAGAGCCAGTAAAACTTAGAGTGGGCTAATGAGCAGCATTACCATTTAATTATGACCATAGATACACACAAACATTACCCTGTTCCTCCGGATGGTTGTTGGAATACGATAGGTGTGTGGGGAAAAGAAATTCCCCGCTGCCCCAGGCTGGAGGAATTGACCCACTGTAAAAATTGCTCGGTATTTCATGCCGGGAGCTTGAAGGCCTATGATCGTGCAATCCCTGAAGATTACCGAGACGAATGGACGCGGGTGCTGGCCCAGAGCAAGGAGGCGTTTGTTCAGGACAGCAAATCCGTCATCATTTTTCGTATAGGCGATGAATGGGTAGCCATTGCCACCGGCCTGTGCAAGGAAATTTCGCGCATGATGAAGATTCATCGTTTACCGCACAATAAAAGCCAGATATTGAGAGGGGTGGTGAATAATGGCGGGGAAATCCGCATTTGTTTTTCGCTGGGCAATTTGTTGGGCATAGCAAAAGCCAGCCAGGTGTTTGATGCAGTCTTTCATTCGGTGTATTCCCGCATGATCGTTATGGAAGTGGCGGGGCGTCCCTATGTATTTCCCGTCAGTGAGATCAGTGGTTTGCATTACTACCGTGAAGAAGACCGTGGTGCGCTCCCTAAAACCGTATTGGCCTCCGCAGCCAGCTATATGAATGGGGTCATTAAATGGGAAGATAAAAATGTAGGGTGCCTGGATGAAGCATTGCTGACCGACCAGCTTGAGAGATGTATTAGACTGTAATGGCGGATAACAGCAAAAATCAGGTCTCCATGCTTGACCTCTTCCGTACCGAAGTTGTCGAGCAAGGGAAAATATTGAGCGCAGCCCTGTTGGCCCTGGAACAAAATTCTGCTGCTACCGATCAACTGGAAGCGTTGATGCGCGCCGCACATTCCATCAAAGGTGCAGCGCGCATGGTAGGTGTGGAGCCGGTGGTGCAGCTCGCACACAGCATGGAAGATATTTTTGTCAGCGCGCAAAATTCAGAGATTGCCCTGAATGCTGATTACGTAGATATTTTGCTTCAGGGCTTCGATAAAATCGCCTCATTTGCTCATCTTTCCGATGATGAAATTGCTGCCTGGCAGGCAAACCATGCCACCGAGCTGGATGCGCTGCTCAAGCTGTTATCCCGCGTCAAATCGCAGGAAGAAATCAAGCGACCCGCAGCCAAAACCAGGAAAAGCAAAACTGTCACCAAGACCAAAAAAGCTGAAGTTGTTTTGCCACCTAAAGTGAGCATCGCCGAAGAAGCGGTGAACGAAGATAAAGATCGCGTTCTACGTGTCACGGCAGAGCGGTGGAATCACTTGATGGGGTTGGCCGGAGAAGTAAAGGTCGAAGCGGGGTGGTTACATCCCTATGTTATTTCCCTGACCCAGTTAAAACGCCGTCAGATTGAATTGGCAGAGATACTGGATAGTTTGCGCGGCTCTCTGGATGATACGCATGCCTCTAAAACTGCTATCAACATACTTTTGCTGGCGCAAAAAAAGATTTCTGAATGCCGCATGGTATTGGCGCAACAAACGTCCGACCTGGATTCCTATGACAGGCGTATTAACAGTCTCTCAGAAAAATTACACCGTGAAACCATCAAGACCCGCATGCGTCCTTTCTCGGATGGGATACAAGGCTTTCAGCGCATGGTGCGTGATATTGCCAAAACCCTGGATAAAAAGGTCAAGCTGGATATACACGGCCTGGCTGTCCAGGTAGACCGCGATGTGTTGGAAAAGATGGAAGCGCCACTCAACCATCTGTTACGCAATGCGCTCGATCATGGTGTAGATATGCCTGCGCAACGCATCCAGGCAGGCAAGCCGGAGCAAGCCACGATAAGGCTGACTGCGGCGCACAGTGATGGAAAATTATCGATCATGGTCGAGGATGATGGGCGCGGTATAGATGTTGAGTATTTGCGCAAAAAAATTGTCGATAAAAAGCTGGTCACGACAGCAATGGCAACTAATCTCAGTGAGCAGGAATTACTGAATTTTCTTTTTCTGCCGGGCTTTTCCACTAAAGAAGAAATAACCGACCTGTCAGGCCGCGGGGTAGGGCTGGATGTGGTGCTGGATACTGTGCAGAAAATGCGCGGTGCCATTGAGACGACCACCCGGCTCGGTCAGGGCACCCGCTTTCATATGCAGTTGCCTTTGGCCATGTCGGTTATATCGTGCCTGCTCGCCGAGATTTCCGGTGAGCCTTACGCTTTTCCGCTGGCACGAATAATCCGCGTGGTTAAATTCCCTTGCCGCGATATCAATGTACTGGAAGATCATCAATTCACCCAGATAGACGGGGAAAATATTGGTTTGGTAGGGGCGGCGCAGGTGCTGGGGCTGGGCGCACAAATGGTAACAGGAGAAGTCCTGTCAGTGGTTATTATAGGTGACCGTAACAATCGTTTTGGCATAGTCGTTGATAAAGTATTAGGTCAACGCGAGCTGGCCGTGCAAGCGCTGGATACCCGTCTGGGCAAGATACAAGATGTCAGCGCGGCGGCGTTGCTGGAAGATGGCTCGCCTATTTTGATTCTGGATGTGGATGATCTGACCATGTCGGTAGAGGCCTTGGTCAGAAAGGGCAGCATCACCAAGGTGACTACCTCAGCCGGTGAAGATGCCGAACGGGTATTTAAGCATATACTGGTGGTCGATGATTCCATGACGGTGCGCGAAGTGGAGCGCAACCTGCTGGAAAATGCTGGGTATCATGTAGACGTGGCGGTAGATGGCATGGATGGCTGGAATGCGATTCGGGCCTTCAAGGAATATGATTTGATCGTGGCCGATGTGGATATGCCGCGCATGGATGGTATAGAGCTGGTACGCTTGATTAAAAGCGATAGAGACTATAACTCGGTGCCAGTGATTATTGTTTCTTATAAAGAGCGGGAAGAAGACCGCAGGCGTGGCATGGAAGCGGGTGCGGATTATTATCTGACCAAGGGCAGCTTCCATGATAATACCTTGCTGGAAGCTGTGGTTGACCTGATCGGAACTGCACAAACATGAGGTGCACATGAGAATAGCCATCGTTAATGACATGAAAATGGCAGTAGAAGCTTTGCGCCGAACCATAACCTCTTTTCCCGGATATGAGGTGGCGTGGATTGCGGAAAATGGCATGGATGCCATTAAATCTTGTGCGGCAGATGTGCCCGACTTGATTCTGATGGACATTATCATGCCGCATATGGATGGGGTGGAAGCGACTCGCCAAATCATGGCCAATTCCCCCTGTGCTATATTGGTGGTGACTGCTTCGGTGGATCAAAATGCACCGCTGGTTTTTCAGGCCATGGGAGCGGGAGCGTTGGATGTGGTGAGTACGCCCATCCTGGGCAATGAGGAGAAAGGGCCGGGACGGGAAGAGCTGCTGAAAAAAATAAAAACAATAAGCAGGCTGCTGGAGGCCAATCGCCGCGTTCATCCATTTAAGGGCAAGCTCTCCACCAAGGCCAGAATATCGGAAAATTGGCTGATTGCAATTGGTGCTTCCACAGGTGGCCCTGCTGCCATTGCCAATATTATTTCCAAATTTCCAGCCAATTTAGCTGCATCGGTGGTCATTATTCAGCACGTCGATCAAAGCTTTGCTGCGGGTCTGGCACAATGGTTAGGCCAGCAATCCGTATTACCGGTAAAATTGGCGGAAGAAGGGGACGAGATAGAGCAAGGCAGGATACTGGTAGCCGGCACCAATGACCATCTGGTGTTAAAAGAAGACTGGACCCTGGGTTACAAAAAGGAGCCTGTGGCAACGCCGTACCGTCCCTCGGTGGATATATTTTTTGAAAGTATGGTACATAACTGGCCGGGCCATTCCATTGCAGTATTGCTGACTGGTATGGGTAGGGACGGGGCAGAAGGATTGCTCAGACTACGTAATGATGGCGTATTTACCCTTGCCCAGAACGCTGAAACCTGTGCTGTGTATGGTATGCCCAAAGCCGCAGCTGAATTAAATGCTGCAGTCGGGATATTACCGGCTGATGATATTGCCAAAGTAATCATGAGTCATATGGGCAGCATAAAAAAACGGAATCCATCATGAGTACTAAATCCAGTGCCAAGATAGCAGCGGCTGCTAGCGAAAATAAATTATCCTGCCCGATAGTCTTATTGGTAGATGACCAGGCGATGGTGGCAGAAGCCATACGACGCATGCTGGATGAGACAGATATTGAATTTCATTATTGCTCAGAAGCCAAGGCGGCCCTGGCGCAAGCTAGCGAAATCAAGCCCACCATTATTTTGCAGGACCTGGTTATGCCCGACATGGATGGTTATGCTTTGCTGAAATCTTATCGTAGCCATGCGCCTACTTCAGGCATACCAGTTATCGTTTTGTCATCCAGGGAAGACCCGAAAGATAAAAGCCGTGCTTTTGAAAATGGGGCCAGTGATTACCTGGTAAAACTGCCTGACCGGATAGAGTTGATCGCCCGTATTCGTGCACACTCTAAAAGCTATCTCCTGCAATTGCAGCGCGATGAGGTCTATCGCCAGATGGAAAAATTACAGGCGCAATTGACCGAAAGCAATAGCAAACTGGAAGAGAACAATACCATCTTGCAGCGTTTATCTACTCTGGATGGACTAACTGGCATTGCCAACCGCCGCTCTTTTGACGATACCCTGCTGCTCGAATGGCGTGCCGGCTTGCGCGACAAAACCACGCTGGCGCTAGTCATGATGGATATAGATTTCTTTAAAAAATTTAA
>JAUSKS010000097.1 GCA_030646595.1 Gallionellaceae bacterium
TCACACCAGGTTGTAGCGCACACAAGTCTGCGCACTCCATAACATTACAATCCCTTTGCTTTACTCACGTAATCTATGGTGAGATTGACCCGGCGATTTTCTCGCTCCCCTGCTTTAGTGTCGTTGTAAGCCACGCGGCGAGCCTGACCAAAACCTACAGCAGTTAAACGATTACGTTCGATACCAAATTTGTCCACCAGATAATTCACGACATTCTGCGCGCGCTGCTGAGACAATTTTAATCTTTCCGCAACGGTGCCGACTTCATTGCTGGTGTGACCCTCCACCGTAACCGTGGCAGTTTTATTCTGCTTCATGAAATCCGCCACACTGGCCAGTTGCTCATGATATTGTCGCTTGACGTCGGTACGTTGCTTATCAAACTGTATATCCAGCGCGGTTAAGGTAATTCTGCCCGGGTAAGGCCGGAATCCCTCCTGCGTATCCAAAACACAATCCACCACGGCATCTATCCGCCGGTTCATGCGCTTCCCATCCTCAGTCTGGTTATCCGCCATCGGACGAGTATCCCCATAGCCTACTGCTTGCAGACGTGACCGGTCTATACCGGATTTTTCTACCAGATAGGCCACAACATTGTCTGCACGGCGCTGCGATAATTTCATGTTGTGCTGTTCAGTACCCACTTCATCGGTATGCCCCTCAATCACCGCAGTGGTATCCGGGTACTTCTTCATATAACTGCCCAGGCGGGCGACATTGTTTTCATATTCGCGTTGTATCGCATCCTGATCAATTTCATATTGAATATCAAGGGTAGTGCAATACTCTATCTTGATGGGCGCAGATGCTACGGTACGTTCAGCAGCAGATGACACTTTTTTAACCAGGCTGGGGTCACATTCTTCTGTTGCCATCTCCGCTGTCCAATAACCGGTACGCCAGCAGGAACCATCGCTGCTCTTGACTACCGTTCCGGAAGAATCCAGCAAATACCCTGAGTTGGGCAGGGAAGGTGCTGCTTCTCTGGTCATCCTGTCGCCGCCGCAGGCTGTGACTATCAAAGCCAGCAGCACAACGCTCAAGCGGATTATTAAATTAAAAGGGTGATCGGATTTATTCATTTTGTTTCTCCTCGAAAGAGCCATACTTTGGCACACTATTTCTTCCTTATCTGTACGCTGACGTACGCAATCGAATTAATGGCAATGTATAGTCAACAAAAAGGCCATCTCTCAGGACGGCCTGTTTGGTTATTACCCGGAAAAATCCAGCTAGCGTTTTGCAATACTGCCATTGTCATCAGAAATAATAATTTCTACACGCCTGTTTGCCTGTCGGCTGGCTGCGCTATCATTACCTGCCACCGGGAAATTTTTACCATAACCACGGGTGGTGATACGATCAGCACTCACCTCCATATTGATCAACGCGGCGCGTACAGCATTAGCGCGCTGCTCCGATAACTGCTGGTTGTATTCATCGCTGCCCTTGCTATCGGTAAAGCCTTCCACCAAAATCTTGCGTTGCGGGTATTGCTTGAGCACATCGGTCAGCTTTTGCAAATTACGAGTGGCACCTGATTTCAACTGAGCCTTGCCCGAATCAAACAATACATCGCCCAAGGTAATGACCAAGCCACGATCAGTATTCTTGGCATTCAGCTCCTTCATTTGTGTCTCAAATTGACTGGCTCGCTCTTCTGCCTCTTTGACTTTTTGCTGCGCTGTCTGGGCCTCTTGCTGTGCTATTTGCATCTGCTGTTGCGATGCCGCAACATCCTGTTTTGATGCCTCAGCCATCAGCTGTGACTCTTTCGCATTCTGTTGCGCTGCTTGTGCTTCCTGCTTGGCCACTTCAGCACTTTGCACTGCTTTGTCTGCCTCATTTGTGCGGGCTTCCAGGCGGATTTTATTGCTCTCGGAGTTGGCATTGGAAACGGCTATCTCCGCCTCTTTCTGTTTGGCCGTGGTCTGGGCTAAGGTTACTTTTTGTTGTGCCATATAAGCCAGATGCTCGATCTTGCTATTGTCCAGCTTTTTCTTCCATGCCTCATCCGCAGTATTTAATGCCTGGCCCGCCTCTTTTAATTCCAACGCAGCAAAGTTAACTACCTGGGGGTCGCTTGAGGCAGTCTGATAATTGCTCCTGGCCTCTTCCAGACGGGCATTCTTTTTCGGTGCCGAGCTGCAAGCCGCCAGCATGGCCATAGCCATGAGCATAATAGATAGTGCGCGTTTTGATTGCATGATCATTCCTCTGTGGGGGTAATTATTTCGCTGAGCGACTTATCTCTTCACGTAATACCTGATTGCTTTCCTGCAATGCTTCGGCTGCTTTCTGAGCCTTGGCTGTACGCGCTTTTTTGGCGGCCAGTTGCGCATCCAGCTGCGCCTGTTCCGCCAGCCATTTGGCGCTGCCATTATCTTCCGCAGCCACAGCCTTATCTGCCGCAGCCAGTTTGTCCTGAGCAGCCCCAAGCTCCACGGGTGCGAATTCAGTCGCACCGGCACTGACCGCTTCCGCTATTGCCGCTCTGGACACTGCCATCTGCTCTGTTGGCACAGGAGGTTTATTGCTGGCGCAGCTCACACTAAGCAAAACGACACCTGTAAGCAGCCCCATCCTTCCATACCACTCATACTCTGATACTTTTTTCATTTTGATTCCTCCACCGGGTTATTAAATCCGGCCAGTCACATCCGTCAATTTTTGTAGCGCAAATTTGCTTCGTTCTCACACTGAGACCGGGTTTCTCCGTATAAAGCATCACATTTCTCTTTTGCCAGTTTCATGTTCGCCTCATTTTTTTCCTGGGTAGCATCCGCACTGGCATCAGCCGATTTTTCGCCGGCTGTAGCATTCGCTTTGGAAATTTTCATTCTTGCCTTGGCATCAGCTTTGGCAGCGGTCTTCGCAGCCTTAGCTTCTTTGATACACACATCTTTTTCATTGCCATTTTTGGCATCGCATTTTTCCTTGGCCACTTCATATTCGGCTTCCGCCCTGGCTTCCATCAGATTTTTATGCGTACGCGCGGTATGCTTGTATTTATCTTTCAGCTCTGCCTCGGCAACTTCCTCCTTGCCCTTGGCCTCGGCAATGCATATATCCTTTGCGTTGCCAGCCTGCGCATCACAGTTTTCCTTGGCTGCAGCATATTCAGCCTGGATCCTTTCCTTGCCAGTCTTGTATTCATCCTTGGACATGTTTGCCGCAAAAGCAGCACCATTAACTGCCAGGCCAAGCGTAACTGCACTGATAGTCAGATTTAATTTATTCATGATTCTCTCCTTGTTTCGGTGAATGAAATGCCAAGCCAGGAATATTTTCCACAGCATT
The DNA here is from genome assembly GCA_030646595.1 of Gallionellaceae bacterium. Lineage (GTDB taxonomy): Bacteria > Pseudomonadota > Gammaproteobacteria > Burkholderiales > Gallionellaceae > Nitrotoga. The sequence continues at coordinate 3,304 of JAUSKS010000097.1, forward strand.
TATTTATTACAAACGCTCTTCCTCTTTCAGACGAGCTTGCCACTGTGCCACTTGTTTTTCTGCTGCGTCTTTGGAAATTCCATAAGCCTCCTGGATTTTTCCGGTCAGCTGGTCGCGCTTGCCGTGAATAATATCGATCTGGTCGTCGGTCAGCTTGCCCCACTGTTCCTTGACGTTACCCTTGAATTGCTTCCAGTTTCCTTCCACTTGATCCCAATTCATTTTTTTTCCTTAAATGTAAGTTAATCATTACCCGACCGTCTCTTTCCCAGGCCGGAAAGTTAAGACCCGTTCAATTGAAAGCCATTAAACTAAAGGGGAGCTAATCATGTCGCCCCAATTGAAGCGGGTAAGGTCAGTTTATTGCAGACCTGAGCAGTTCTCTGTTTGTTAGCCCACATAGTAATAATTTTTTTGCCGATCACGGCCTGCTGCAATGCCTGCTGCAATCTGTGCATAGCCTGCACAACTACCTGTTTCCAGCGCAAACCAAACAACAGGTGAGAGAAAAAAATAGTAGAGGTAGCTATCCAAACCACTGCGGCAGGCGGTTTAATATCAGCGTGTTGGGCTATCGGTTTGCGGACATGCAGCATATTTTTCTCGGCTGTTCTGGTTTCATAGGTAATTTTATTGATGACAGCCTGCACTTTCCGCCCATTTTTCAGCACTGGTTGTGCCGCACGGAACCCTTGCGCTTCATATATCTCCTGGCTGTGACCAAAAATATCTATTTGCCGGTTCACTGCATGATGCAATTCCCGGATGCGTTGCTGCTGCCCGGCATTGTCAGCAGTAAGATTATGCAAGCGTTCAAAAATGGAAGGCAGCTCAGCCAGAGCGGCATTCCGTTGGCCTATAAAAACCGGATTACCGCTAATAAAATAACTACGCTGTCCCGATTCTGCACGATGAAGAAGCAGGCGCAAATCAGCCAACCTGGCAACTATCTGCCGGCTCTGCTGCTCGCGTTTAACTTCTTTAATGGATTGCATGACGTCATACCAGATCAGCGAACCGGGCACAGCCAGTACGGCCATGACCCCGACCAGACTACGCAGCAATATCTGCCATCCTGTTCCTTGCCTCATGATTCTTACTCAAAATGAATAACATCATTGAGTTATACAGGGTATGGTTGAGTTATTCTGTTCGGTGGCGGACATATCGCCTGCTGAATCCATCCCTGGAAAGGACAATGAGGTAATGGCAAAGGAAAAACAGCAGAGAACTAATGCAAGGTCGCTTGATACAACGGCATAACAACCGGCAACAAGGCTTCTATTTGCTGGATACGGTCTGCTTCTGCAGGATGGGTGCTGAGAAATTCCGGTGGCCGACTGCCTTGGCTGGCGCTGATCATTTTACGCCACAGGGTTACCCCGGCATGGGGATCGTAACCGGCACGAGCGCTTAATTCCAGACCGATACGATCCGCTTCGCTCTCATCTATACGGCTGAAGCGGGTCGCTACCAGCGCCTGATAAGCACCTTTGACCAAGGTACCCGAGCCCTCACTGAAGCCGAACAATGCAGCACCGAGCTCAATGGTAGTTTGCGCAGCAATTGCCTGGGATACCTGTTCGCGCGAGTGTTCACGCAAAGCATGAGCAATCTCATGGCCCATCACAATGGAAATTTCGTTGTCGGTCAATTGCAGGCGATTGATCAAACCAGTGTTAAACATAATCTTGCCGCCGGGCATGCAAAATGCGTTCAATTCATCACTGCCGAGCACATTGACTTCCCATTTCCACTGCGGTGCATCCGCGCGAAACACCGCAGTTTGCGGGGTAATGCGGCTGGCTATAGCGCGTACCCGCTGCAGCAATGCACTATCATTATTTAGCGCGCCCTTGCTGGAAGCTTCGGTTTTCAGCTTGGCGTAACTTTGCGCCCCCATCTGTTCCAGTTGTTGCGAAGAAACCAACATGAGTTGCGAGCGTTTGGCACCTACTGCACCCCCTGCGGTCGTGGTCTGGCATCCTGCCAACAGTCCGGACAAGCCAAGCAACACTATTGCTGCACCTGAAAATTTATGCATGAAAACCCATCAAAAATCGAAACATGCGGCTAGCGCATTAATATGCCGTTTTCTACCCTGACCAGATCGCCGACTCTGATATTGCCATTATCCGCCTGCACCAAATAACGGAAAGTACCATTGTCCATGCGTACGGAAAATCTGTAAACATTACCGGCAATGGGGCTGACCCCACTGCGGCCATCGTTTGGCTGCACCAGCTCGATAGATTGCACCACACCGTATTCCGGAAAAACATGGTTCGCATTGGGGGGAAGACGGTTATCACGTGCATTAGGGTCTGCCGTTCCGCAGGCACCAAGCCCCAATAAAACACAGCAAATAATGATTCGCCTCAGCATACTCATGGTCAATTATTTTTTAATAGCAACTTTATTGACCACGTTACTCACGCCTTCCACACTCCGTGCAGTAGCGATGGCACGATCAATTTGCGCCTGATCATTCGCAAATCCGCTCAACTGCACTTCGCCTTTATGGGTCACCACTGAAATATCACTGCTTTTGATATTAGGATTAGCCAGCAAAGCTGATTTGACTTTGGTGGTGATGATGCTGTCGTCAATTTTATCGCCCACGGTCGCGCTTCCTTCTTTCAGCGTGACATTATTTTTTACGCTTGTAACACCTTCCACGGCCCGTGCAATTTCAGTTGCGGTATAAACCTGCGCCGGACTGTCCACAAATCCGCTCAGCAGGACTTCACCCTTATGCGTTTCAACCTTGAAATCAAAACTCTTGATCGTGCTATCCGCCATTAATGCTGATTTAACTTTGGCGGTAATCACACTGTCATCGATCTCTTTTCCAACCGATGTGCTGGGAGTGGCAGCCTCATTTTTTGATTGACGGTTATCACAACCAGCAAGCAAGGCAGCCACAGCACTTAACATTAATACCGCATGATGAATTTTCATAAAGCTCTCCAGTTTAAAATAAATACGTATTCATTATCAGTAGTGTCCGGTTAACTTACAAATTTCCGAGCCAAGATTGAGAATTGGCGCGGCTTGCAAGGCAATTTATTTTGGTGCCGATTTGA
>JAUSKS010000221.1 GCA_030646595.1 Gallionellaceae bacterium
TTTTACCCAAAGTATTTTTGTTCATAAATCTCTGGTTTGAAGTTGCACAGCTTTGGCAACTGCGGGAGAATGCAGGTAACATACTTTCCCCATCTGACTTTTTAGGGAGGCATCATGCAATTCACAGCGGTTCTCACACACGCAGAGGAAGGCGGCTTCGTTGCATTGAACCCGGAAACGGGCACGACGACACAAGGCGAAACGATCAATGAAGCCTTGAGCAATCTGCAAGAAGCAACCGCACTCTATTTGGAGGAATTTCCTCTTGTTACATCGGATCACCCGTGGGTGACCACTTTCGAACTCCCTGCCCATGCCTAAACTCCCACATATCTCTGGCGCGCAGGCAGTCAAGGCGCTGGAGCGATTGGGGTTTGTGGTAGCGCGCCAAAGCGGTAGTCACGGCATCTCTCCTCGTTAAGCCCGGATTCTTTCATTCCATAAAGTAATCGAAAAATGACTGAGTCCTCCCTGTTGCCGCTGGAAACGATTACGCATCACATACTGTTGCTGCGCGGGCAAAAAATTTTGCTGGATGCCGATTTGGCGGCGCTCTACGATGTGCCGACCAAGCGTTTCAATGAACAAGTCAGGCGTAATTTGGAACGCTTTCCGGCAGATTTTATGTTCCAGTTGACCGAGGAAGAATGGGCGGCTTTAAGGTCGCAATTTGCGACCTTAAAGCCTGGACGCGGCCAGCATCGCAAGTATCTGCCGTATGCTTTTACAGAACAAAGCCACCCAGAGTTTGACCGAGATTGAACAATCCTCCGCTACATCTATTCCTTGCTAACCTACAACGCGCTGATGGCCGAACAAGATAAACTCATCGCTGAAACCGTCTCGCGCGAGCACGGGCGGCTGGGGAATTTTATCCGGCGGCATGCTCTGGATGCGAGCGAAGCGGAGAATATCTTGCAGGGTTGAAATAACTGCACTGGAGTGCGCGATGTACTTGGATTAGGAGTAATATTTCCCCCTTCATCCATTGCAGGAGATTGCCATGACGGATATCACCAAGCTGTTGGCGGACGAAGCGGCTCATTTGCTGCAACATCGCTGCATCGGAATTCCTAAAGAATCATTGCACTTACCGGGGCCGGATTATGTAGATCGGGTCGTAGCGGTGAAAGACCGCAAGCCTGGTGTGCTGCGCAGCATGCAAGCGCTGTATGGTCAGGGACGTTTGGCCAACACGGGCTACCTCTCCTTGCTGCCAGTAGATCAGGGGGTGGAACATTCCGGCGGTGCCTCGTTTGCACCGAACCCTATATATTTCGACCCCGACAACATCGTCAAACTCGCCATCGAAGGCGGCTGCAATGGCGTGGCTTCCACGCTCGGCGTTTTATCCTCAGTAGCCCGCCGCTATGCGCATAAAATTCCCTTCATCGTCAAAATCAACCATAACGAAATACTCAGCTATCCCAACATCTACGACCAAACGCTATTTGCCAACGTAGATCAGGCTTTTGACATGGGCGCGGTAGCGGTGGGGGCCACAGTATTTTTCGGCTCGGAACATTCGCGCCGTCAGATACAGGAAATTTCTGAAGCCTTCGCTCACGCGCATGAGCTGGGTATGGCCACCATACTATGGGCTTATCTGCGCAACCCGGCATTTAAAACTGCCGACAAGGATTATCACGTCGCGGCTGATCTTACTGGTCAGGCCAATCATCTGGCTGTTACGATCAATGCTGACATCGTCAAGCAGAAAATGGCCGAAAATAATGGCGGCTATAACGCCATCAAGTTTGGCAAGACTCATCCCAAAGTGTATAGCGAACTGACCACGGATCATCCGATAGACCTGGTGCGCTACCAAGTAGCGAATTGCTACATGGGCCGCGCGGGCATGATTAATTCCGGCGGAGAATCTTCTGGCAAAGACGACCTGCATCAAGCGGTGCGCACGGCGGTAATCAACAAGCGCGCAGGTGGCATGGGGCTCATTTCTGGGCGCAAGGCTTTTCAAAAACCCATGCAGGATGGTGTGGCATTGCTGAATGCCATACAGGATGTGTATTTGTCACAGCAAGTGACTGTGGCATGATGCTGCGACACTAGCTACCGGATGACTCAGGAACTGATCACGCTCAGCCCCATAGATGGCAGCGTCGCAGTACGCCGCCGCTATGCTACGTCTGCTGATATAGCCTCCGCACTGAAACGAGCAAAGCAGGCGCAGACTGTTTGGCAAAATACGCCGCTGGCCACACGTTCGGCATTGATAAGCCGTGCAGTAGAAGCTCTAGTCAAAAACAAGGATGCCATTGCCGAAGAACTGACGCGCCAGATGGGGCGGCCTATCCGCCATACCCCCGGCGAAATTGATGGCTTTGAATTACGCGCCCGCTATATGATTTCGATAGCGGAAACATCCTTGGCCGACGTTATTCCCCCACCCATAGATGGCTACACGCGCTTTATCAAACGCAGCCCGCTTGGCCTGGTGCTGATAATCGCGCCGTGGAATTATCCTTTGCTCACCGCAGTGAATGCGCTGGTGCCCGCGCTGCTGGCGGGCAACACCGTGCTGCTCAAACATTCCGCGCAAACCCCGCTGGTAGCAGAACGGCTGGATCAGGCATTTCGTAGCGCGGGGCTGCCTGTGGGCGTATTCCAATTTTTACATATCGGCCACGAAGACATCCGTCGCCTTGTTCAATCACCGGAAATAAATTTTGTTTGCTTCACGGGTTCTGTCGCAGGCGGTGCAGCCGTAGAACAAGCAGCTGCTGGCCGTTTCATCGGTGCCGGTCTGGAACTCGGTGGCAACGATCCGGCTTATGTGCGGCCTGATGCCAATCTGACGCATGCGGTCGAGACGTTGGTAGATGGCGCATTTTTTAATTCTGGTCAATCCTGTTGCGGCATACAGCGCATCTATGTACACCAATCCCTGTTTCAGGAATTCATCGAACGCGCAGCCGCTTTAACCCAGCAATATGTACTTGGCAATCCGCTGGATCCGCAAACCACACTGGGGCCAGTAGTGCGCAATGCTGCTGCCGCTGAGATCCGCGCCACGGTGGATAAAGCGATCAGTCAAGGCGCGCGCGGATTGATTGATGCGCGTACCTTCAGTCTGGATAAGGCGGGGACACCTTATATTGCGCCGCAAATCCTGGTGAACGTCAATCACAGCATGAAAATCATGACCGAAGAATGCTTCGGCCCGGTGTGCAGCGTGATGCCAGTGCGCGATGATGAGGAAGCAATTCGCTTAATGAACGATAGCCACTATGGGCTGACTGCATCAGTGTTTACGCAAGATGTCGATGCAGCATTACGCATCGGTGACCGCATCGAAACCGGTACCTGGTTCATGAACCGTTGTGATTATCTCGACCCGGCACTGGCCTGGACTGGCATCAAAAATAGCGGGCGTGGCGTAACACTTTCCAGCATGGGCTTTGAACATCTTACGCGGGCCAAGTCTCTTCATTTGAAGACCACATTGTAAGGTTGTGCAGGCACTTGACTTGACGCTATGCGAGTATATACTATGGCATATACTTACGCTAAATGGAGGTCATGATGCTCAGCACAAAAATCGCCAAGTTATTCAAAAACGGTTCCAGCCAGGCGGTTCGCTTGCCCGCCGAATTTCGCTTTGAAGGGAATGATGTTTACGTTACGCGTGACGATAGAACAGGTGACGTCGTGCTATCCGACCGTCCAGGTGCAAAGACGTGGGGAGATTTTTTCGAACTGCTGCGTTCCATCGACCTGCCAGCCAATTTTATGGCTGAGCGCCCAATGAACAGAACCCCACAAGATCGCAAGCTGTTCGCCAAGGATAAGTAGCCATGCTGCATATGCTGGACACAGATACGACAAGTTACATAATCAAAGGGCACAGCCCAGCCATAGAGGCCAAGCTGTCGGCCATCTTGCCCTCTATGGTATGCGTATCAGCAGTGACTCGCGCTGAGTTGATGTATGGCTTGAAGCGCCTGCCGGTCAGCCACCGCTTGCATATTGCAGTGCGCCAATTTCTGAAAATCGTGCGAGTATTGCCTTGGGATGCGGATGCCGCAGATTTTTATGCTGATATCAGGCATCAACTCGCCACAAGCGGCCAGCCCATAGGCGAATTGGACATGATGATAGCCGCGCATTCTCTAGCCGCTGGTGCTGTGTTGGTAACAAATAATCTGCGCCACTACCAACGCATAAAGGCCCCATTAACATTGGTTAACTGGAATGAAAAATGAAAATCCGGATTTTATAAAGGGCATCTCTAAAAATCCAAGTTTCTAAGCCAGACAAGGCGCGAGCAAAAAATTGCGACGCGGCATATAGCTAGTATGTAAGGAGTAATTTTTTGTGAGCAACGCAGTATGGCAACGAAAGTTGGATTTTTAGAGGTGCCCTAAAGTCATGAAACAGCAAGCCCTCATCCACGCTAACTGGAATTATCCAACGGCTATTAAAGTTGGGGCGGGCCGGATTGTAGAATTGCCTGCACATTGCCTGGCGCTGGGCATGAAAAATCCTTTGCTGATTACCGATCCGGGCCTGGCGCCATTGCCCATCGTGCAGCAAGCGGTAGCAATTTGCCACGCGGCTGGGCTGGCTTGCACCGTGTTCAGCAACATAAAGGGTAACCCCACTGAACCCAATGTACGCGATGGCGTAAATGCCTATCGCGCTGGAAAACATGATGGGGTGATTGCATTTGGCGGCGGTTCGGCACTTGATGCAGCCAAGGCGGTGGCGTTGATGATCGGGCAAAGCCGACCCTTATGGGACTTTGAAGATATAGGTGACAATTATTTGCGCGTCAGTGTTGCGGGCATGGCCCCGGTAGTGGCGGTGCCGACGACTGCCGGGACCGGTTCGGAAGTGGGGCGCGCAGCGGTGATTACTGACGAGCAGGCGCATATCAAACGCATTATTTTCCATCCCCGCATGATGCCGGCAGTGGTGATCCTGGACCCAGAATTGACTGTAGGTTTGCCGCCGAAATTGACTGCGGCCACAGGCATGGATGCGTTTTCACATTGCCTGGAGGCATATTGCTCACCCGTTTTTCATCCTATGGCCAACGGCATTGCGCTGGAGGGCATACAGCTGGTGAAAGAATGGTTACCGATTGCAGTGCAAGATGGTCATGATCTGCAAGCACGTTTACATATGCTGGTCGCATCGAGCATGGGTGCCACTGCATTTCAGCGTGGCCTGGGCGCGATGCACGCGCTGGCGCATCCGCTGGGTGCGCTGTATGACGCGCACCATGGCACACTGAATGCCATATTGATGCCCTATGTGCTGCAGGCTAACCGTGTGGAGATTGAAGCGCGCATTATCCATCTGGCACGTTACCTCGATTTGCGCCAACCTTCATACACTGCGTTTCTCGATTGGGTATTGAGCTTGCGCGAGACCATAGCCATTCCGCATACCTTGGCGGCCATCAATATAGACGATACACAGGCTGAGCTAATCGCGCGCATGGCTGTGGCTGATGCGTCAGCGGGGACCAATCCGATTCCCTTCAGTGAAAAAGATTACGCGAATATTCTGCGCAAAGCCGTGGCGGGTTTGCTTTAGCGCTAAAAATGGCACGTATTGCACTAGCCGGTTTTTTGCATGAAACAAATACGTTTGCGCAACAGCGTACGGATATGGCGGCGTTCCTGACTGCCGGGGCATGGCCGGGTTTGGTGCAAGGGCAAGCTGTGTTCGATGTGATCGGCGGCAACATTGCAACTAGCGGATTTATCAAAACCGCAACAGCCTATGGCCATGAACTACTGCCGCTGTTGTGGACCTCAGCCAATCCATCCGGTTTGGTGACCCAATCAGCATTTGAAAAAATCTGGTCGTTGCTGGCGCACGAGCTGGAACAGGCTTTGCCGATAGATGCCTTGTTTCTTGATTTGCATGGCGCGATGGTGGCTGAGCATGTCGAAGACGGCGAAGGGGAATTGTTGGCGCGCATACGGGCTATCATCGGTAATCACATTCCTATCGTTGTGGCGCTGGATTTTCATGCCAACATCAGCCCGCGCATGGTGGCGCTATCCGATGCGCTAAGCGTTTATCGCACCTATCCGCATGTGGATATGGCTGACACAGGTAGCCGTGCTGCTGTCCTGCTGCAACGGCTGCTGGCGGGTGAGCGGCTGCATAAAGCTTATCGCCAGCTTCCTTTTTTGATTCCCCTGGTGTGGCAATGCACCTTGATTGAACCGCTGGCCAGCTTGATGCAAATGGTTGAACAGCAGGAACGGGGCTGCCAGGTTAGCGCAATGATAGTCCCCGGTTTTTCGCTGGCCGACATTTATGATTGCGGCCCCACCGTATTGGCGTACGGTACCGATAGGGCAGCCACCGAAGCAGTAGCGCAACGCTTATACGATGCCATGCTGGCACAGCGCGCTCAATTTAACGGCCAGCTATACAGTTCGCAACAGGCGGTAAGTCATGCCCTTGTCAGCATGAGTGATGGCCTGGTTATCCTGGCTGATACGCAAGATAATCCCGGCGGAGGCGCTGCCGGTAATACCACCGACATCCTGCGCGAGCTGTTGCATCAAGGCGCACCCGATGCCTGTATCGGCTTGCTGTGCGATCCTGCTGCCGCAGCGGCAGCACATGCCGCAGGAGTGGGGGCCACTGTGGAATTAGCGCTAGGTTTACCACCTGTTATGGGACGCTATACGGTTGAAGCTTTGGGCCATGGTCAGTTTACGGGCACCGGCCCTTTTTATTTGGGTTGCCGCATGAGCCTGGGGCCGATGGCACGTTTGCGCCTGGAGGGTGTGCAGATAGTAGTCTCCAGCCGCAAACAGCAGGCGGCGGATCAGGCCATGTTCCGCCATCTGGGGATAGAGCCAGCGCAACAGCGCATTCTAGTATTAAAAAGCTCAGTCCATTTCCGCGCGGACTTTGGCCCATTAGCGCAAGAAATTCTGATCGTGGCCGCTCCTGGCGGAGAAAATATTGCTGATCTGACGCAACTACATTATCAAAAATTACGTCCTGGGGTCAGCGTGGGATGAAGATGACAGGATGCCATCCCATTATCCACAGCATGACAAAAAATCCCAGCACATAGGCAACAGCAACATGCCAGCCTTCTTTAAGCCAGTGCAAAGTATTTTTCCCTTGCGGAAACATATTGCAAATGGCGATGCCTGCTGAAGAGCCAAACCAGATCATGGAGCCGCCATAACCGACAGCAAATGCCAGTTGTCCCCAATCATAGCCGCCCTGCTTTA
>JAUSKS010000233.1 GCA_030646595.1 Gallionellaceae bacterium
CTCTACAATAGCCTCGAGTTTGTGCAGACCGTGATCCAGCGGACGGGTCTTAACGATGCCGTAGAAACGGGTCTCCTCGCGTGACACCTGCTGGACCGCGAGCACAGAATTACGATGATGATCATAGACGTCCACCATCTGCTTGAGCACTGGCGGGTTGGCGCTGATAAGGTCATCGGCGAGCAGTACGGCGAACGGTTCATTACCTACCACCTGCCGGGCGCAGAGCACGGCATGCCCCAGCCCCAAGGCTTCACTCTGACGGATATACACGCAGGAAACATTGGACGGCAGCATGTTCTGGAGTGTCTCCAGCAACCGGTCCTTGCCGCGTGCCTTGAGTTCGGTTTCCAGTTCATAGGCCTTGTCGAAGTGATCCTCGATGGAGCGCTTGCTGCGGCCAGTGACGAAAATGAGCTCGGTAATGCCAGCCGCAATCGCCTCCTCCACGGCATACTGGATGATCGGCTTGTCCACAATCGGCAGCATCTCCTTCGGGCTTGCCTTGGTGGCGGGCAGGAAGCGTGTGCCGAGACCGGCGACCGGAAATACTGCCTTGGTAATCTTGTTCATTGCATTCCACTTTCTTTTAATAGGTGTAAAAATTGTTGTTCATCCAATACCGCAATGCCTAATTCCTGTGCCTTGGCCAATTTACTGCCGGACTCTGCACCTGCTACCACATAATTCGTTTTTTGCGATACGCTACCTGTCACACGCGCTCCTAATGCTTCCAGTTTTTCTTTGGCATCCTCGCGGCTCATCGCAGCCAGTGTGCCAGTCAGCACAAAAATTTTTCCGCGCAAGGGCAACACGGCAATGGCTGCATCCAACTGCTCAGGCCAATGTACGCCTGCTGCACGTAATTGGGCAATCACCTCCCGATTATGCGGCTCGGCAAAAAATGTGGTGATGCTTTGGGCCACCACGGGACCGATGTCTGCCACATATTGCAAACGGGTTTCATCTGCTGCCATGAAATTATCCAGTGTTGCGAAGTGCCGCGCCAGTTCTTTCGCTGTTGCCTCGCCCACATTGCGTATGCCCAAGGCATAGATGAAGCGCGCTAAAGTAGTGTGCTTGCTGTGCGCAATAGCATCCAGCACATTTTGCGCAGATTTTTCGCCCATACGTTCCAACTGAGCCAGTGTGGAAAGATCAATTTTATACAGATCGGCCGGAGTCTGCACCCATTGTTGATCTACCAGTTGATCAACCAGCTTCTCGCCCAGCCCTTCGATATCCAGCGCACGGCGACTGGCAAAATGCAGCAGTGCCTGTTTGCGTTGCGCCGCGCAGAATAAGCCGCCGCTGCAACGCCACACCGCCTCGTCCGGTAGCTTGATGACATGCGCACCGCATACCGGGCAATATTGCGGCATGATGAATTCCTGCGCATGCACCGGGCGTCGTTCCAGCAGCACACGCACCACCTCCGGAATCACATCACCAGCACGGCGCACGATCACCGTGTCGTGGATGCGGATATCCTTGCGCCGCAATTCTTCTTCATTGTGCAGCGTGGCATTGGTCACCGTCACGCCGCCAACAAACACCGGCATCAGGCGCGCCACCGGGGTCAATGCGCCGGTACGTCCAACTTGCACTTCAATGGCAGAAATGGTGGTGGTCGCTTCTTCCGCCGCAAATTTATGGGCTACCGCCCAGCGCGGTTCACGCGACACAAATCCCAGTTGCGCCTGCAAGGCCAGGTTGTTTACTTTATAAACGACGCCATCAATATCAAATGGCATGCGACTGCGCTGAGTCTCTATGCGGCGATGGAAAGCCAGCAACTGTGCCGCGCCCTGGGCAATTACCCGTTCTTCGCACACAGGCAAGCCATAAGCAGCTAGGGCATCCAGTATCTGGCTATGAGTAGCCGGAATATCCCATCCTTGCGTAGCCCCCAGGCCATAGGCAAAAAATGACAAGGGGCGGCGTGCAGCCAGCGCTGGATCAAGCTGGCGTATGCTACCGGCAGCGGCATTGCGCGGATTGACAAAGGTTTTTTCACCCGCTGCTGCGGCGCGCCGGTTGAAACACTCAAAGTCGGTGCGTTTCATGTAAATTTCGCCGCGCACTTCCAGCACCGCTGGTGGTGTTGCCGATGTCAGACGCAGCGGAATCTGGCGCACAGTGCGCACATTCTGCGTGACATTTTCTCCTGTTTCGCCATCGCCGCGTGTCGCCGCCTGCACCAACAGGCCGTGTTCATAGCGCAAGCTGATGGCCAGGCCATCGAATTTAAGCTCGGCCACATATCCCACTGGCGCGTCTGCCGACCCCAGTCTCAAATCGCGGCGTACCCGATTATCGAAATTGATGGCACCGTTATCACCTATATCGGTTTCGGTACGGATGGACAACATGGGGTGTTCATGCCGTACGCTGGCGAATTGCTCCAACGGTTTACCGCCCACCCGCTGAGTCGGTGAATCGGGCGTCAGCAGTTCGGGATGCTGCGCTTCCAGCAGTTGCAGCTCGCGAAACAGCGCATCGAATTCCGCATCGGAAATCAGCGGATCATCGAGGGTATAGTAACGCTCATTGTGCTGTTCAATTTCTGCGCGCAGCCGGGCTATGCGTTGTTCCACTGTCGTCAACATTAGCCTGGGAAAAACATTTGGCCACAGAGTGCACAGAGCACACAGAGAAAAACGGTGGGGTTGTCGTTAGTGGTCATCTCACCCGTCAGACGGATATGGGAAGTATAGTAAACCTGCATCATCTCTGTGTTCTCTGTGATCTCTGTGGCTTGAATTTCGGATTTTAGAATTATGAAAACAACCTGCGTGCTTTGCTGCTGCCCGGAATGATATTGCCAGCCAGCATATGGGTTTCAATGGTGGCGATCTGCTCGCGGATCAGCAGCATGCCCGCCTGGCTCAGCGCCACCTGGTGATCATCCATGATCACCGCGCGCAAATCGCTGGCTAATTGCTGCGCCAGCGCTACCATCTGGTCAAAGCGCTGGGTCGGCAATTCCACGCGCGGTACATCCAGCAACAAGGTCAGCGCGGTAATCTGCATGGCGGGCAAGGTGTGGTGCTGGAAAGGCGTATTATCCTGACTGCCCAGGCTGAACAGGGTGTGGCCGCGCGTATCCAGCATATGAAAAGCGCCGTCCGCCTGCAGGCTTAAACCCTGTTGTTCGGCTACCCGCGCAATTTCTGGCCCCAGCAAGATGCGCTTGCCGCTGGGCACGATATTCAGCCCTATCATCTGATCCATGTCAGCGCAAAATTTATCCAGTTCCAAGGCGCAGACAGCAGCTTGCGCCACATCCGGCAGGGTCATATTGGCGCGCAGGCTCATAGCGATTCTGCGCACAACATCACGAAAATCTAGCAGGCGGTTTTCAGTCACCGCACCAGAACGATTGACCAACTGCAATGCCAGTTTAAACTCGGCATAGGCCACACGACTGTCAGCGATCACCTTTTCCCACTGGCCGCTTGTCGCGTTGCGTCCGCATACCTGTATGCTTTTACCAAAATCAAAACGCTGTTCCCATAGCTGGGCCAGCGCATCAGCGCCAACCGGTTTTTGAGGAATGATCATTGCGAGGTAGTCTGTGCCCGGCTCCAGCAACACACATATTTCGTCCACTACAGGCTGTGTGGGTTCGCTCAGCAGGACCTGTTCCATCTTTGGGTCCAGCCATGGCTCAGAGGGGTGGTCCGCAACCTCTTCCTGTTGCGCGGGACGCACCAGTACGTCTGCATGTTGTGGTTGGAATGCCGTACCAAATTTACGGCGATACTGCCATTGCTGCCAGCCGTTATACGCATACAGGGCTAGCACCACGACGACTCCGATAAGGAGCAAACTGATTTGCAATTCACTCATGGGTACCTGCACAAAATATTATTGCCGGATACTCATTTACCATATTGAGGTTGTCCATAATTCCAATTCCGGATAGAAACGATCACTGCGTTGGCTTCGTCTTCGGCTCCTAGCCGTACTAACTGTACTGTCTTCGTCGCCTCATCTTCGCCGCCTTGTGCTCCTTTCTATCCGGAATTGGAATAAGACCACTGGCCACTACCCATCCAGGCTTGTCCCCCATCTTGTGTGCTGGTTTGCTCTGCCTGGCGACCCGATGCCAATAATTCAGCAAAATTGTTCGCAGACATGGGCTGGCTAAAATAATGGCCCTGCATTTCATCACACTCCTGTTGCACCAGGAAAGCCAATTGATCGGCAGTTTCCACGCCTTCAGCAATCGCTTTCAGGTTAAGATTGCGCGCCATGCTGATGATGGTGGTAACAATGGCGGCATCGTTCTGGTCTATGGTGATATCGCGCACAAAGGATTGGTCAATCTTGAGTTTGTCTATGGGAAAGCGTTTAAGATAACTCAAGCTGGAGTAGCCGGTGCCGAAATCATCCACCGCTAATTTTATTCCCAGGTCTTTCAATTTGTGCAATAGCAACACGACTGCTTCTGCATCCTGCATCACTGCACCTTCGGTAATTTCCAGCTCCAGCCCGGATGAATCCAAACCACTGGTACGCAAACTGTCCATGATAATTTCACCCAGATTGGGCTGGCGGAATTGCACCGCAGAAAGATTGACCACCATGACAATATCCGGCAATCCCAGGCTGCGCCATGCGCTGTTCTGACGGCAAGCCTCGCGCAACACCCATTCGCCTATGGGAATAATGAGGCCATTTTCCTCGGCAATATGAATAAATTTATCCGGTGGAATCAGCCCTACTTCAGGATGATCCCAACGTAACAAGGCTTCCACCCCGATGATGCGTCCTGTGCGCAAATCCACTTGTGGTTGGTAGTGCAAATAAAATTCATTGCGCTCCAGTGCATGGCGCAGCTTCTTATCTATGGCCATACGATCCAGCGCACGCCGGTTCATCTCGTCGGTAAAGAATTGGTAATTATTGCGCCCATTGGCCTTGGCATGGTACATCGCGGCATCGGCATACTTGATCAGGACATCGCTATCGCGGCCATCTTCCGGAAAAACGCTGATGCCGATGCTGGTCGTAATATCAATTTCATTGCCATCAATAAGGTAAGGCTGGGAAATGGCCTCCAGCAATTTAGCCGCAATCAGGCTGACTGCATCCGCATCCTCTATATCCGGCAACATGATGACAAACTCATCTCCACCCTGGCGGCTGACCGTATCGCTAGCCCGCGCCGCACTACGAATACGGCTGGCCACAGACTGCAATAACTTGTCGCCGATTTGATGGCCCAGTGTGTCGTTAATCCCTTTAAAGCTATCCAGATCGAGAAACATGATCGCCACTTTGTGATGCTCTCGTTCTGCATAGACGATGGCCTGAGCCAGGCGATCCATGAGCAACACGCGGTTGGGCAGATCAGTCAGGAAATCATGCTGCGCCATGTAAGCCAGGCGCTCTTCCACCGATTTACGTTCACTGATGTCGGAAAAAACTGCGATGTAATGACTGGCCTTGCCCTGTTCATCTTTCAGGACATTGAGACTCATCCATTCTACAAATTTTTCGCCGTTGCGGCGCGCATCGATCAGCTCTCCCTGCCAGCGCCCCGTTTCATTGATGCTGCGCCACATTTCCTGATAAAAAGATTCATTCATCAGGCCAGAATGCAGCAAGCGTGGATTTTTGCCGATTACTTCTGCCATGCTGTAACCGGTAATCGTGGAAAAGGCCGGGTTGACGAATACAATGTCCTTGTTG